>DAIUBN010000017.1:0-27752 GCA_036846645.1 Bacteroidaceae bacterium
ATTTTTTTCAGAAATCTCCCTAAGAAATCCATCCGTTCATCCGACTTGATTTTTTCGAAAATGCGTTTTAAGTATTCCAGACGCAGATTTTAAAAACATGATTTTTTTCAAAAAATGCACTTTATTTTTTCGCTTATTCAAATAATTGCATATTCCATATTGATAAAATGATACTAATATAGGATTGCTGTTAAACTGTTGAAATCAATATCGTTTATTATTAAGAATTCTGATAATAGAGAAATGATGAAAAAATAGCTATTATTTTAATTTTTGAAAAAAACACTCCTTTTGAAGGGTATTTTCACTCTCTCAAAAATGAATCAAATTATGTAAAGATAGTTTATCTATAAATAGTATTTTTCAGGCTATATTTAATTCCAGACGGAGATATTTCTTAGGGGGCTCAATTCTCTTTTTTTCTCTCATAGTTCACAGATGCACTTCGTTTCACAGATTTACCAGATAATTATTAATACTATTAAATGATAACGAATAGTTATCCGATCTGTGAAGCGAAGCGCATCTGAGTTATCTGTGGGCAAAATATGTCCAACGCCTCATGGAGATACTTCTCACCTCTCACCTAATTCCTCCTCCTCGGGGATTTCTTCTACAGAGCTCACTTTCATGTCCTTGCCGATGATAACCATCTTTGTGCCCGGCATGATGAAGTAGAAGCAAGGGTCGTCGCCTTCTTCGTATGAATATCCTATCCATTTAGTCTCGCCTGTTTCGTGGTCAATGTAACGGGCGTATTCGTTTTCGTCGGCATCGATGTAGATGTCTACGAGACGGTTGGTGTATGCGCTTATCTCTGAGAGCAGGTAGCGCACATCGATAGTCTCGCCTATGACGGGCTCGTTGAGTTTGTAGGCACTGGCAGGCATGATGGTGTCGTCTACCAATACATTCAGTATATCGGGGTTGGTGATGTTTTCAGTGAAATAGAATTGGGCTTGTGGAGTCATGACATCCAGATAGGCGTCGATGCGTGTGATGCCTTCGGGCCATTCGAAATCGAAGCCATAGACTTTGACTACTGTCTTGGGTAGTTTGAATACACCTTTGCGGAAGGCAGAGATGTAGAGGAGTTTGGTCTTGGTGCCATTGTAGAGGGCGCCATCTTCGGCTACATGATATTCGTCGTTCACTCCTTTTGAAATATAACTTTCGTAATATTTGTTGATTCTCATTGTACTTTTAGTTTTATGATTATTGATTTATTCTCCTATAGTATCCATTTGCCATCACCTGCACTTTGAAACCATTTCATAATTTAGAATATATTTAGTTGTTGTTTTTTGATAATGCAAAAGTAGGTGATGTGATGGTGATATAAAAATGGGGAAGGGGATATGCGCCCAAAAGGGCGATATGGACAGTAATGAATAACAGACTGACAGGTGAGATGGAACCTCTTCGAGGTACAGCGCATTGTGCCATGAGGATCACCAAGTAAGCGGGATGTCTTCGACATGTGCTTACATGGTGTTTCTTATGATATATCCTCTCCCGAGGAATTTTGGTGCAGCTGTTTTGTGTGATCTGTTGTTGGTATATACAAAATAAGTCCGCTGCCTTGGATAGACCAACGACTCTAAAATACGCCGTGAGGCGTTATATTTTAAGAAGCACCATGTAGGCAAATCTCGAAGAGATTCCGGCTACTTGGTGTTAATGTCGTCACAGGCGTTGCACGTCGACGACGTCCCATTATTATCTTTTGTTGGTACCAATTGTACTCCTTGGGTGACTAGATGAATTCTGAAAGGATGTTATACTTGTTGTTGATGGGGCTTCAGCTTCAGCATATCGGCGGGAATGGATTTGCGGATAGACTCGGTGATGAGCTGGAGGATGGAGTCGCGGATAAATCCGTGCGGAGTGATGATGATGACATCTCTAGTGGGCGTGGGAATGGCAAACTGGCGGACTAGCTTGCGTTTGTTTTCCGCGAGTTGCGTGGCTGCCAGTTCGGGAATGAAGGTCACGCCACGACCGCCTTCTACTATTCGCATGAAGGTTTCGATGCTTCCTAGATGGTACATGTGCTGACTTCTGACTGCATTTTTGAGATGGCAGAACCTCTGCATCTGCTGACTCAGACAATGGCCTTCGCCCAAGAGCCATAGAAATTCGCTATTCAGATCGTTGCCCTTGATCTTGTCGTAGCTAATCAGTTTGTTGTTGGGCGATACATAGACGAACAGTTCCTCATAATATAGGTGTATCTTCTCGAAATCGTCCATGCCGTCGAGATCGGCCACAATGCCGATGTCGATATCTCCTTTGCGCATGGCTTCTTTTATATCTTCGGTTTTCATCTCGGTGATTCTCACATCCATCTCGGGGTGCTTGTTCATCATCTGTGGGAAGAAGCGGGGGATGAGATAGGGCGCAATGGTGGGCAGTATGCCCAGATTCAACGTACCTGCCAGTGAATTTTGCTGCTCGTTGATGATATCTTTTATATGGTTGGAACTAAGAATGGCTGTTCTGGCCTGCTCCAACACAATCTTACCAATATGAGTGGGCTCTAGCGGATGCATCTTGCGGTCGAATATCTTCACACCGAGTTCATCTTCCAACTTCTGTATCATAGCACTCAATGTGGGCTGAGTGACGTTACAATATTCTGCCGCATTGCCAAAATGGCGAAAACGGTCGACAGCGATAATATATTCAAGTTGTTGCAGTGTCATAATCTTCTTATTCTTATTGATATACAACAAAGGTATGGATAATTGTCTATACTATAAAATCATTCATGATAGATTTTATCAATATTGGCATAAGTTTTTTCTGTTGGAGTCTATTATTGAAACATCGTATATTTGCACCAAGAAAATTAATTTATTCACAATTAAACAATTTATAATTATGAGAAGTATAACAACATTCAGCATTCAGTATGCTCATCGTTTCTTTCGTTTCCAAGGTGAGGCTCAATATCTTCACGGCCACACAGGTGTATTGACTATCGAAGTAGAAGATACAATTGAAAAAGGTGTAAACATGGTTTATCCTTGTAATGAGATTCAGAAAGTGGCATGGGATGTCATCAGAAATTTCGACCATGCGTTGATTTTGCGCGAAGACGATCCGCTGCTTCCGGCTATTCTCGATGTATACGAGAAACAAGGTATCAAGAACGGTCATCCTCAGAACAAGATGAAAGGTGAGGCTTTCAAGACTGAACTTTGCACCGCTTATCCAGATTGCCGTCTGGTAGTGACAAAAGAGACCATGACTGTGGAGGGTATGATCAAGATTGTGTACGACTTGTTGAAAGACAAATTGAACATTGTCAAATTGACCTTTACCAGTGGCGTAAACGCTGCTTCGGCAGAATTCAAACCTTCAGAATCGATTGATAGATGTCCTCTTTGCGGCGTAGCATTGGACGAAAATGGCGTTTGTCCGAAATGTGGATATAAAAAGAATTAAGATCATAACCATAAACAAACGACAAGTAAAAACTTTGGATAGCGTGTGGCCTGTAAATGGCGGCACGCTATTTTTGTATTTAATCCGTGCCGTGTGGATTCGTGGAAAAACATGCCCGATGCTGAAATCATCCAAAGAAATGAAAGAATCATCCAAAAATGAGAAATATTGTGGTATTGAAATGACGGATTGAAATAGATTATCTAATTTTGAATCGTATAAAAAACACTGACAATTATGAAAAGACTTTCGATTATCCTCTGTACATTGCTATTCATTGCAGGCTATGCCAATGCTACAATGCAATATCGTCTTAGTTTCGATACGACCAAACATTATATTAATGTGGAACTCAGTATGGATTCTTTGCCTAGTGGACAGCTGACTATGGTGCTGCCCATGTGGGCTCCGGGCTATTACAATCTGGCTTATTATCCAAAGAATATCACGGACTTCAGACCTGTGGGTAGCGACGGCACGCTGTTGAAGTGGACCAAGAAGGACTTTACAAGGTGGATAGTGGATAAAGGAAATATGCAGAGCGTGAAACTGACATACAGGGTATATTCGAATTTTACGAATGTGTGCATGGCGATAGTGGACAATGCGCATGCTTTTGTCCCGCTGAGCGGTGTGTGTATGTACAAGCCGGGAAGTGTGAAAGAACCGGTGGAGCTGACTGTAACACCTGCGGCTCATTGGAAGAAGCTGACTACGGCAATGGATGTCAGAAAGAACACAGCACCATACGTATTGACGGCTCCCGACTTTGATGTGCTCTACGACTCTCCACTTCTGATGGGCAATCAGGAAACTGAGAAATTCGATCTCGACGGTCATGAGTACGAAGTAGCATGGCCCGAAGGCAGCAAGATAGACAGCAGGATAGTGCCTGATCTTAAAAAGATGATTAAGGCTACAACAGATATGTTTGGCGATATACCTTATAAAGACTATAAGTTTATGTGGCTCGGAAAGGGAGAGGGCGGATTGGAACATGCAGCGTGCCAAGCCGACTATACCGATAGTTGCCTGGTGTATACCGACTCGATGGCCTATCTGAAATTCATGTCGTTTGTGTCGCACGAATTCTTCCACCTCTACAATATAAAGCGCATACGTCCAGTAGAACTCGGGCCTTTCGACTACGAGCATGCCAACTTTACTACCGGATTGTGGCTTTGCGAGGGCATCACTAATTTGTATTGCTACTACAATCTGGTGAGGGGAGGAGTGTGCAGTGGCGACTTCTTGATTTACGATATGGACGATTTTATCAAAAGGATAGAAGGCAATGAGGGCCATAAACACTCTACATTGCTGGATAGTAGCTACAACGAATGGCTCTTCGACTACAACAGTATGGAAGATACCCGCGACAGACGGTTCTCGTATTACTTTAAAGGTCCGATAGTAGGCTTCTTGATGGATATCTATATCCGTCGTGAAACCGGCAACAAACATTCGCTAGACGATGTGATGCGCACCCTCTATACCGAATACTATAAGGGACTGAAACGAGGATTCACAGAAGATGAACTATGGACCGTGATTACCAAAGTAGCCGGATGCGACATGAGCGAGATGCGCAGATATGTAGAAACCTCGGATGATATAGACTATGGCAGACTGCTGGGCTATGCCGGACTGAAACTGCAAGGATTTAATATTCAGAAACTCGGAAAATGCGACAAACCAGCGATGAAGATACGTAAGTCGTTATTAAGATATTAAATACTGTTTCGAAGTTTGAAAGAAAAATGCTCGGATTTACCTGGAATTATTAAAATTGTTTCTAATTAACTTATTACCTATTCAGTAATTTATAAATATGCTAATAATATGGTATAGCTGAGCTCATAATGATAATAATACAAACTGCTATAAAGCAAATTTATGCTAAAATGATTTGTAAAGTGTCATAATATTAATTTTTGTATAGATAAACTGCCTTAAATAAATTATATTTATTTTATTTTTTTGCCAATATGATAGAAAACTGATTTTTTTAAATGAATCAAACACAATATTGCTTAATTATAATTAATTTTGAGAGATTTTCAAACACATTATTCATTAATTATAAGAAGAGCTTTTATGAGAAAAAAATTGTTGTTATTTACAGTTTGTCTACTGGCTGCTGTCTCTATGGCAATTGCTCAAACGTCTAAGACGGTTACAGGTGTGGTGACATCTTCTGAAGATAATTAGCCTGTCGTAGGAGCATCGGTATCAATTAAGGGTACAAGAATTGGTAGAATTACCGATATGAACGGTAAGTTTACCATTAATAATGTACCAAGTTCGGCTAGAACTTTGGTGGTGACATACGTAGGTATGCAGCCCAAAGAAGTAGCTATACGATCGGGTTTAATCAGTATCGTGATGAATCCTGATTCTAAAGTACTGCAAGAAGTTGTGGTAACTGGTATGCAGAAGATGGATAAACGCTTGTTTACCGGATCTACAACCAAGGTTGACGCAAGTTCGGCAAAGTTGGATGGTATCGCAGATATCAGCCGTTCTCTTGAAGGTCGTGCAGCCGGTGTTTCGGTACAGAATGTAACCGGTACATTTGGTACAGCCCCTAAGATTCGTGTTCGTGGTGCCACATCAATCTATGGTAGTTCGAAGCCGTTGTGGGTTGTTGATGGTGTGATAATGGAAGACGTTGTTGAGGTAAGTGCCGACGAGTTGTCGTCTGGTGATGCCACAACACTTATCAGTTCGGCGATAGCAGGACTCAACGCTGATGATATCGAGAGCTTCCAGATATTGAAGGATGGTTCGGCTACCTCTATCTACGGTGCTCGTGCTATGGCCGGTGTCATTGTAGTGACCACCAAGAAAGGTAAGGCCGGAACAAGTCGTATCAGTTATACAGGTGAGTATACCATGCGCTTGAAACCATCTTATGGAACCTTTAATATTATGAACTCTCAAGATCAGATGGCTGTATATCAGGAAATGTATCAGAAAGGCTATCTGAACTATGCAGAAACAGCCAATGCATCCAATAGTGGTGTTTATGGTAAGATGTATCAGCTGCTAAGCGAATATAATGAAACAACAGGTCAGTTCGGTCTGGAGAATACAGCCGCTGCCAAAGCCGATTATCTGCGTCAGGCAGAATATCGTAATACCGACTGGTTCGGTCAATTGTTCTCTACTTCGGTGATGCACAACCATTCGGTCAGTGTATCTTCGGGTACAGAGAAAGCTCAGTTTTATGCTTCTTTGAGTGCCATGTTCGATCCGGGCTGGACAAAGCAAAGTAAAGTAGAACGTTACACTGCCAATCTGAATACGACATATAATATGTCGAAAAAGCTTTCTATGAACCTGATTGGTAATGCTTCTTATCGTAAACAAAGAGCTCCTGGTACACTGGGTAGTGAAATCGATGCTGTAAATGGTGAGGTGAAACGTTCGTTCGATATCAACCCTTACTCTTACGCGTTGAATACATCTCGTACTTTGGATGCTGGTACATACTACACCCGCAATTATGCTCCATTCAACATCTTGCATGAGTTGGACAACAACTATATCGACTTGAATGTAGTTGATTTCCGTATACAGGGTGAGTTGAAATACAAACCGTTCTTGAATACAGAAATCAGTGTATTGGGTGCTGTTAAATATTCTACTACTTCGCAAGAGCATAATATTCTGGATGATTCTAACCAGGCACAAGCCTATCGTGCGATGGGTACATCTACTATTCGTAGTAACAATAGCTACTTGTATACCGATCCTGATAATATTTATGCTTTACCTATTTCTATTCTGCCTAACGGTGGTATTTATGAAAGAAGAGATAACTCGATGTTCGGTTATGACTTCCGTGCATCTATCAGTTACAATAATGTATTCAAACAAGACCATATCGTCAATTTCTATGGTGGTATGGAGCTGAACAGCAACGACCGTCATGAGACATGGTTCCGTGGCTGGGGTATGCAATACAGCTTGGGCGAGATTCCTTTCTATGCTTATCAGGCATTCAAGAAAGGTGCTGAGCAGAATACACAATATTACTCAATGAGTAACGGACATACCCGTAGTGCTGCATTCTTTGCCAATGCAACCTATTCTTATCAAGGTAAGTATACCATCAACGGTACAGTACGTTACGAGGGTACCAACAAACTTGGTAAATCTCGTTCGGCTCGCTGGTTGCCTACATGGAACGTATCTGGTGCATGGAACGCTTCGGAAGAGAAATTCTTCGAACCATTGAAGCCTGCTTTCTCGCACTTTACATTGAAAGCATCTTATTCGTTGACAGCCGACCGTGGTCCTGCCAGTGTGACCAACTCTTTTGCAGTTATTGCAAGTGCCAATCCTTGGCGTCCGTTTACCAGTGTCAAAGAGTCTGAATTGTATATCTCCAGTTTGGCCAACTCTGATTTGACCTACGAGAAAAAACATGAGTTGAATATCGGACTGGATGCCGGTTTCTTGAACAACCGCATCAACTTCAGTGCCGACTGGTACAAACGTAACAACTACGACTTGATTGGTATTACCAATACAATGGGTATCGGTGGTGAGGTTCAGAAATATGGTAACATCGCCACAATGAAATCTAATGGTATTGAGTTGACCTTGTCGACCAAGAACATACAGACCAAAGATTTCAGTTGGACAACCGACTTCATCTTCTCTCATACACACAATGAGGTAACGAAGCTGAAAACTACCAAACGTGTTATCGACCTCGTATCCGGTTCTGGTTTTGCCCAGGAAGGACGTGCCGTACGTAGTATCTTCTCTATTCCTTTCAGAGGGTTGAACAACGAAGGTCTGCCTACATTCCTAGATCAAGATGGCAATGTATCTACAACAGGCGTTTACTTCCAGGAGAGTGAGAACCTCGGATTCTTGGAATATTCTGGTTGCGCCGATCCTACCGAAACAGGTAGTTTGGGTAACATCTTCGCTTACAAGGGAATCAAGTTGAATATATTCCTGACTTATTCGTTTGGCAACGTTATCCGTCTCGACCCGGTATTCAAGAAATCTTATACCGACTTGACATCAATGCCTAAGGAATTCAAGAATCGTTGGGAAGTTCCTGGAGATGAGGAACGCACCAATATTCCTGTTATCGCCAGTGTACGTCAGAACAAGAATGATACCAGATTAAGTTATGCTTACAATGCATACAACTATTCTACAGAACGTATAGCCAAAGGAGATTTCATCCGTATGAAAGAGATTTCTCTGTCTTACGATTTCAGCAAGGCATTTGTTCAAAAGCTTGGTCTTTCTACTTTATCTTTGAAACTACAGGGAACCAATTTATTCCTTCTCTATGCTGATAAGAAGTTGAATGGTCAGGATCCTGAATTCTTCAATACTGGTGGTGTGGCAGTGCCTGTACCAAAACAGTTTACTCTAACATTAAGAATGGGAATCTAAAATTATGATTGATATGAAAATTAAAAATTTAATATATTCGGCGGCAGCAGTTTCTATGGTTGCATTCACATTCTCTTCGTGTGATAAGTATCTGGATACGATGCCCGATAACCGTACAGAAATAAATTCTGAGACGAAGATAGAAGAGTTGCTCGTTTCGGCCTATCCATCCAATGACTATCTGCTCGTATCTGAAATGATGTCGGATAATGTAGACGACTATGGAACAGACAACCCAAATACAGATAAATTTGCCGACCAAGTGTATGCTTGGCAAGATGTGACAGAAAGCGATAACGAATCTCCTGAAAGTTTTTGGGGAGCTCTTTATGGTGCGATAGCAGCTGCCAACCATGCATTGCAGGGTATTGATAATGCCGGCGGCGCTACAACAGATGCACTTAAACAATGCAAAGGCGAGGCTTTGATGTGTAGAGCTTATGCTCACTTCATTCTCACTAATATGTTCTGTCTCAATTATAACTCGACAACCAGTTCGAAAGACCTGGGTGTGCCCTACGTTACAGCACCAGAGACCAATTTGAACCCTTCGTACGAAAGAGGTACAGTAGCCGAAGACTACGAAAAGATTGCTGCTGATATTGAAGAAGGTCTGCCACTCGTAGGCGACTCTTACTATACAGTGCCCAAATACCATTTCAACAAGAAAGCAGCCTATGCATTTGCCGCTCGTTTCTATCTATATTATGAGAAGTGGGACAAAGCAGCTGCATACGCTACTGCATGTCTGGGTAGCAACCCCGCAACAGTGTTGAGAGACTGGTCGAACGTAGCTACTTTGACTCAGACTATTACTGCTATCGGACAACATTATGTCAGTGCCGATTTGAATTGTAATTTGATGTTGATCACGGCATATTCAAAAATGGGATTAGTATTCGGAAATTTTTACACTTATTCTAAATATGCTCATGGTTCTTATCTAGCTTCTTCGGAAGATTGCAGTGCCATCAATATCTGGGGTACAGGTGGTACAAACTATTATTCGGCTCCGAAAATCTATCGTGCTACCAACCTCGATAAGACTATTTTCTGGAAATTACCTTATTTATTTGAATATACAGATGCTGTAGCCGGTATCGGTTACTATCGTACTGTGTATCCTGAATTTACTACAGACGAATGCTTGTTGAATCGTGCCGAGGCATATATCATGATGAAGAAATATGATGAAGCTGCTGCCGATTTGCAAACTTGGGAAAAGAGCATCATCAAGACTCCTGTAACACTGACTCCTGCAAGTATCACGGAGTTCTACAATTCTGTAGACTACAGCGAACCTTTGCAATCGTCAATCAAGAAACACCTGAATCCGGCTTTCGCGATAGATGCCGAAGGTAGTACTCAAGAATGTATGTTGCAATGTGTGCTTGGTTTCCGTCGTATAGAGACTCTGCAATGTGGAAAACGCTGGTTTGATGTGAAACGTTATGGTATCGAGATTGTACGCCGTGTGATGAATTCGGGTGGAACTCCTGAAAAACAAACAGACGTGCTGAAGAAAGATGATTTGCGTCGTGCTATACAGTTGCCTCAAAAGGTTATTGATGCAGGTATGCCTAAGAATCCTCGTTAGTTGATAACAAATTGCATTAATTCAAAATAAAGGAATTTGATTATGAAAAGAAAAATATATTATATATTAATGTTGGCAATGATATCTGCATTCTTTGCTTCTTGTTCGAAAGAAAGTCTTTCTGACGAGAGTATCATTGTAGTTGACGAAGCTGAACAGACTCCTTTCGATGCATGGCTGAAGCAAAATTATGTAAAGCCATACAACATCGAGGTGCAGTATCGTATGAAAGATGTTGAATCGGATATGAACTATTACATCGTTCCGGCACAATACGAATATTCGGTAGCCATGGCTCACTTGGTAAAATACTTGTGCCTTGAGGCTTACGATGAAGTAGCCGGTGTGACATTCACCCGTACCTATTTCCCGAAACTGATTGCGATGTTCGGCTCTTGGCAATTCCGTAACAATGGAACATTTGTACTTGGTACAGCCGAGGGAGGTAAGAAAATCTCATTGTACGGACTCAATGAAATAGGGCAGTATCTTCATGATCCTGGAACGTTGAACTCCTATTACTTCAAAACCATACACCATGAGTTCACTCATATTCTGAATCAGACAAAGAACTACCCGACAGAATTTCAAGAGGTATCGGGTGCCGACTATGTAGCTGATAGCTGGAGTACAGCTCCTTACAACACTACATATCTGACTAGAGGTTTTGTATCTGATTATGCTCAACATTCTGCAGGTGAGGATTTCGCTGAAACGCTCTCCATATTTGTCACACATGACGCAGCTTATTGGGCTAACATATTATCGGGTGCCGGAGATAAGGCTGCTACAATTCAATCGAAGTTCGAAATCGTGTACAATTATATGAAAGAGAGCTTTGGTATAGATTTGTACAAGCTTCGTCAGACTATACAGCGTCGTCAGAAAGATGTTGTAGACTCTAAGATTGATTTAACGGATGTAACTGTTGAAAAATAAATTTTGATGATTATGAGAAAGAATAATTTTATACTATATTTCTTGTTGATTCTTCCTGCTTTGCTGTTACAGTCGTGCTTGAAAGATCAAGAAGATACATTTTCAGACTCAGCGTCTGTAAGAATGCAGAAATATATTGCAACTGCCAAAGCTGCCTTAACGAACGATGCATACGGATGGGTAATGGACTATTATCCAGAAGTCAATCAATCATACGGAGGCTATAGCTACTTTATCAAATTCGACGCGGAAAAGGCCGCTGTCGCTTCTGAATCTTTTATATCTAACGATACAATTACGAGTTACTATAATATTGTATCTGATGATGGTCCGATATTGACTTTTGATACTTACAATTCGAATATGCATGCTTTTGCTACTCCTTCATCTTCTCAGTATCAAGGTCTGCAAGGCGATTACGAATTTATCATCATGAAGGTTGAGGATGGTCTGATTACTCTGAAAGGAAAGAAAACAGGTAATACGATGTATCTCCGCAAACTTACAGCAGATGGTTCGGCCTATATGGAAGCTCAGAGTAAGATTATAGAGAAGTTCGTTGTGGCTGGTTTTAAATCTACAATCGACGGCAAATCGGTACTTGTAGATTTGAATGTAGACAACAGACAGCTCACATTCAACTATACTGACGCATCGGGTGTGGCACAATCTGTATCTTCTGCCTATCTGTTTACCAATACGGGTATCAGACTATACAAAGAAATCACTATAGGTGCAAAGAAATTCCAGAACTTCACGTTCGATACGGAATCGTATAAGCTGACTTGTACAGATAACGGTGCAACAGATGTTGTACTGGCCGGTTACTTCCCCGAAGATTATGTGTCATACGCCGACTATGCAGGCAATTATGTACTTTCGTATGGTACAAAAGACGGAAAGACCGACTTTAAGGTCAACGTTACTTTGACGCCTGGCGAAAAGAACAAGACCTACATTCTGTCGGGACTGAATGCTAACTTTACGTTGGTACTCAATTACAGTTTGAATAAGGGTAATTTGAATCTTGTGAGCCAGCCAATCGGTAAGAACGGTAATAATGTCGTATGGTTCTGTGCATGGACTCTTGCTGGTGGTGGAACATTGACATGGTCGACAGCCGCAGGTATGTCTACATCATGGAATCAAGATAAAGACAACTTCGTATTGACTTTTGCCAATAATGGAAATTCTACTTATGCTGTCGATTCGTTCATTATCTGGCAGCTGACTTCTTCGGGTTCATCTGCTGGCGAATATTCTGGTTGGAAGATTGGTACTTCAGGTACTAGCAGAATGAGATATATTCATACTCTTACTAAGATTAAATAATGATAGATGATTATGAAGAAAATTAGTTATTTATTTATATTGTCTCTTTGTCTCTTGAGCTTTGTCTCATGTGCAAAAGACTCAGAAGATGCATATCTCTCGACATCCTTGAGTGTAGTAAGTTCTAATGTCTACTTCACGGCTGCCGGTGGTACAGGTACGATTGTCGTTAACGCCTCCTCGGGCGTTACGGCAACAGCCGACCAACCTTGGTGTAAGGTTGCTGTCTCGGGCAATACAATTTCTGTAACGGTACCTGAATTGGACAAATTGGAAGGACGAGCTTCTTCTGTAACCATCTCTAGTGGTTCAAGCTCTACCAAAGTTACTGCTCAGCAGGCCGGTTATGTGTTCGAAATTGGTGCCAAGAATCTGACGACAAGCGATACAGCTAAGACTTTGTCGTACTATTACAAACATTCTATTCCGGTAACGTTGAAATCTTCTGCCGATTGGTTTAGTGTAGCCGAAGAAGGTGATTCTATTCATGTCACCGTTGCAGCCAATACCACTGGCTCATTGAGAACAGGTTATCTGAAATATTCTTATGGCTCAACGACAGATTCGATAGCTGTGACTCAATATGATATCGCAGATATACTTGGAAACTATGCCTTCTATGGAACAGATTATACAACTGGAAAAGATACTTATTTGAATTGTACTCTCAATTATGACAACGCAACTAGTGCGATGACTATCGACTTCCCTGATTATGGTTGGTCTATTCCTGTTGCATTTGATTACGATTCTTATACGTTGAAGATAGCTGGCGGTACATATATGGGTACTTTCTCTACGTATTATATGTATACCGTACTCTGGGATGCTGATCAGGGTTATATTACATGGTCTACAGGTGTCACCTATTCTGCACAGTTTGGTAAAGTAGCTTTAGGTGGTTATGAGTTTGACGGCGCACCATTCTTAAATGACGGTTCATGGAATGGATATAATGTAAGTGCAATTATGTTCTATGCCTTCAAAGCTAAATCTGCAACCAGTGCAAACAGGGTTGGCACTTTGGTAGGATATATTAATCCAATGTTAGTTAAGTTACAATAGCTCTCTCTTATTATTTTTTGGATTGAAAGTAGGGGTACCAAAAGCTGTAAGTACATAGCAGCTTTTGAGTACCCTTTTTCTTTTAGTAGAGTAAAATATCTGCCTAATAAGTTTCTCTGTTTCTCTAAATTTCTTAAATTTGCTATCTAAAAGTACAAATGATGAAGAATCTGTCTCGTTATACCTTCTTATTTTTGACCCTATTCTTTTGTGTATCATCGCAAGCTCAGGAGATTAGAGATACCATCAGTATTATATCATTTAATGATTTTCATGGTAAATTCATGAAAGATGGGAAAGTGCCGGGTGCTGCTTGTCTGGTGGGTGCCGTCAATACGTTGAGAGCTACTAAGCCCAATCCCATAGTGGTATGCGGTGGAGATAATTTCAGCGGTGATATCTTCTCTCTTTATAGTCGTGCTGACCTATTGAAGAAAATGTTTGATAGGATGAAAGTAGAAGTATCTGCGATTGGTAATCATGAGTTCGACTGGGGATTGCCTTTCTTGAAAGATACAATTTCTACTGTTACCCCTTTGATTGGAGCCAATGTCGTGGATGAATATGCCTCGTCGGAGCATCCATGGTTCAGACCTTATTATATTGTGGAACGTACGTTGAGAGATGGTAAGCCTTTTCGTATAGCTTTTATTGGTGTGACCACCACATCGACAGCCTTGAAAACCAAACCTGCCAATTTGAAGGGTATCACTTTTACCGATCCGCTTGGAGCAGTACAACGTCAGGTCATTAAGTTAAGTCGTGAAGAACATGTGGATATGATTGTGCTGATAGCTCATTCGGGTATCAATATGGGATGGAAACAACTCTTTAATGATACCGATGCCGAATTGCTTCCGTTTGTTCCTCATATCGATGCTATTGTGAGCGGTCATGTGCATACACTGGGATATGATAAGGTCAATAATGTGCCCATCATTCAGGCTGAGGCTTACTCTGTGGGTGTCAATGCCCTCTATTTTCAGATTCGCAATCACAATGGAATGCGGGATGTATCTTATATAGGAATGGATACCTTACAAGTGAAGAATTTTGCTCCAGATGCCGAAATGAAGTCGGCTGTTGATGCAGAAGCCCAGAAATATGGTTTCTATGAGAAGCTAACATCTAGCTTAGATGATATGATTCATAGTGCAGATATCAACCCAAAGACTTATACCTGCCCCGGAGCATATATTTCTGAATCGTATGCCTACGCTTACAAGAAAAAGCATCCCGAAGAGAAGTGTCCGGTGATAGGAGGCAATCATTATGGGGGCATTCGTGAATCATTCTACAAAGGCACTGTGACTTATCTTCATGCATTGGATATGTTGCCCTTCCCAGGAAATGCAGTGGCCTATCTCTTTACAGGAAATACCTTGAAACAGTTGTTGACAAGAGGAAGACAGTTGCCCCGCTATCTTCAGACTGCCCATATCACAATGCATGTCACAAGCGATAATGTTGTGGACAGAGTATGGGCTAATGGTAAGGAAATTTTGCCCGATGATAAATGTATCGTTGTGGTTGATAGCTATATAGCCGATGGAAGTGACGGCTTTGATTCGGCGTTGTTTAAACAACCCGTTGAGGTGGTGGGAAAAACCTCCGATTTGTTTGCTGCCTATCTTCGTACTTTGCGTAGTGTCTCTATCAAGACTGCTCCGCTGCCTGTAGTGAAGAGAAACTGATATTACAATTTGGTTAATTCTTTACTCTTCTCTTCATTATTTGAATTATTGACCGTATTTTTGTCATAACAAATTAATAATAGCATCGTCTGATGGATAAGAAAAAAATATTGGTTGTTGATGACGAAGAGTCTCTTTGTGAGATTCTACAGTTCAATCTTGAAACAGAAGGCTTTGATGTAGACGTGGCATATAGTGCTGAACAAGCCCTCCAGATGCCTTTAGCAAAATATTCCTTGATATTGCTCGATATAATGATGGGAGCTATCAGTGGAATTAAAATGGCACAGATGATGAAGCAGAATGAAAAACTTTCTGCCATTCCTATCATATTCATCACTGCAAAAGATGCCGAAGATGATATGGTATACGGTCTCAATATCGGTGCCGACGATTATATTTCCAAACCTTTCTCGATACGTGAAGTTGTAGCTCGGATCAAGAGTGTGCTACGACGTTCGACCGGTAGCGATAAAGATAATGCAATCTTGACTTTCGATACTCTGGCTGTTGACACTGAAAAGAAAATCTGTACGTTGGACGGTGAAGAGGTGAAACTTACAAAGACAGAAATGGAATTGCTGGTCATGTTTCTTCAATACAAAGGCAGGATATTTACTCGCGAGGAAATTCTGAAAAGAGTGTGGAAAGACGAAGTAATAGTGCTCGACCGAACCATTGATGTCAACATAACACGACTGCGCAAGAAGATAGGTGATTATGGCAAGTATATAGTAACTCGTTTGGGATATGGCTATGGCTTCGACGTATAAAATACCATTTCACCGGCGGCTGTTCTACTATCTTCTTTTATTTTCGTATGCCTATCTTATTTGTTTTGTGGTTTTCGAATATAATAAGGAGAAGACCTATAAACTTGAACGGCTGAACGAACGCCTGCAGGTCGTGAATCTTCAGGCAGAGAATGCCTATCAAGTGAAGGGTAATCTTACTGATTTTGTACGTACTACGGCGACAGGCGATTTCAAAAATCTTCGTATAACCATAGTCGCTCTGTCGGGCAAGGTGCTGTACGACTCCAAGTTTCCTGCCGATTTGATGCAGAATCATGCTACTCGTCCCGAGATACGTCAGGCCATGATTTATGGCAAAGGATTCACTGTCAATCGTTATTCTTCGACATTCAAATCCGATTGTTTCTATAATGCGACCAAGGTGGGTAACTATATTGTGCGTTCGGCATTACCCTATTCTATAACATTGATAGATGTGCTGAAGGTGGACTGGAGTTTCATCTGGTTCATGTTGGTATGTGCCTTTGTGATATCTGTATTGACATACGCATTGACACGTAGGCTGGGCCATAATATCAGCCATCTGCGAGAGTTTGCTTCGAAAGCGGAGCGGGGAGAGTCTATCGAGAACATCGAACCATTTATGAAGGATGATTTGGGTGAAGTATCTGATGCGATAGTGCGTCTGTATATCCAGCTCAGACAAGCAAAGGATGCTTTGGTCAACGAACACAATATGGTGTTGCATCAGGAGCAAGAACAGATACGTATCAAGCGTCAGCTCACTCAGAATATTAATCACGAACTGAAGACGCCGGTCAGTAGTATAGCAGGATATCTGGAGACCATCATCAATAATCCTCAAATGGATGCTGCCAAACGAGAGGAATTTATTGAGAAGTGCTATTCTCAGGTTGTTCGTATGTCTCATCTGCTAGGAGATGTTTCGACCATCACCCGTCTCGATGAAGCGGGCAATATCATAGGTAAGGAGCGACTCTGTCTCAATGATATCATTGCCGAAGTATTTGATGATATGCGCCCACAACTTGACGAGAAGCATATTGCATTGAGTGTAGATATCCCTCAAGATATCTATATCATGGGCAATCAGTCGTTGCTCCAATCGATTTTCCGCAATCTGCTCGATAATGCTATCGCTTATTCGGGCTGCAATCATGTCTATCTTAATATGGTAGAACAAAGTGACGACCGCTACGTATTTTCTTTTGCCGACAACGGAGTGGGAGTAGACGAAATACATCTGACACGCATCTTTGAACGCTTTTATCGCATAGACAAAGGTCGCAGCAGGAAACTAGGAGGTACTGGTTTGGGCCTGTCAATTGTGAAAAATGCTGTTATCTTTCATGGCGGTGCAATAGTAGCACGTACAAGAGACGGAGGTGGCTTGGAGTTTGTTTTCGCCATCAAAAAGAACATGAAGTAAATGCAATCTTATTTTTGCAAAAAGATAAAATATTTATGATAAAATCCTATGATTTAAATATTTTTTGTATCTTTGTGCAGATATAAGAGAGAGACACTAAGAAAAATCGTATGTTTTTTTATGTGAAGTTACTTTATGTGTTGTTTGTTTTTCTATGGGATGAACAATCCTACTTACGCGGCAAAATTATTACGAGAACTTTTATGCATAAGACTTAGAATGGTAAGCATTATCATTCAAGAAAAATGTGTCAATAACTTCTTTTGTCAGATAGATAAAATATTTTTTGATCAATATTTTATTATGTCTTAAGGAATGGGTTATTGACACTATTATTTTGTAACAAGATAGGGATAGACAACTTTCTTTACCTACAATCTTTGTACTTTTAATAATATTGGGTACATTTGTGCTCGACTTTTAAAATAGAATAAATGCTACGTAAAAATATATATTTATTATCCATTTTATTATTTCTGTTGACGGCTTGTGGTGGACGTACTAATGGAAGTAAACAAGTAAATGGAAAGGCCATACATCTGTCTTATGCTCAGGGATTCAGTATAGAACATGCATCGAAGTATACGGTTGTTACAGTATTCAATCCCTGGCAGAAGGGTAAAATCTATGATAAGTATTATCTGGTGAAAGATGATAAAATAACGACTCCTGCTGATGGTAGAAAAGTGTTGGTACCATTGAAAAATGTTATGGTCAACTCTGTCACGCATATTGGCTTTATGCAAGCTCTAGGCTTGCTGGATAGAATAGTCGGTGTATGCAATGCCAATTATGTGTATAGTCCGGTTATATTGGAAGGAGTGAAGAAGGGAAAAGTAAAAGACCTTGGCGAAGCTTTCAATCTGAATATTGAGCAAGTCTTGTTATTGCATCCTCAGGCGGTATTTACAACAGCTTATAATGCTGATGATGAAAACAGCAGGAAGATGAGACAATCTGGTCTGCCTATAATATATAATATCGAATGGCAGGAACCAACATTGCTCGGACGTGCCGAATGGGTGAAATTTATGGCGGCTTTCTTCTGCAAAGAGAAAGAGGCGGACCGTTTATTTAATAATATTGTAGGATACTATAATGAAGTTAAGTTGCTGGCTAAGAAAGCCAAGACATCTCCTTCGGTGTTGTCGGGACAGGAGTTTCGTGGCACATGGTCTCTTCCCGGAGGCCGGAGTTATACTGGTCAGCTATTCCGTGATGCTCATGCATCTTATTTGTTTGCATCGGATACAACGAGAACTACAATAGCCAGCACTATAGAAGAAGTACTCATCAAATTTCATAATGCAGA
Source organism: Bacteroidaceae bacterium (assembly GCA_036846645.1). Taxonomy (GTDB): domain Bacteria; phylum Bacteroidota; class Bacteroidia; order Bacteroidales; family Bacteroidaceae; genus JAAYUD01. The sequence continues at coordinate 19,022 of DAIUBN010000017.1, forward strand.
TGTATGGATCGGCTCAGATGCCCATTCTTCCAAAGAACTTGATGCCACGAATCCAAAATATAAGCTATTCAAGGCTTATCGCGATCATCGGGTGTTCAATGCCAATAAAAGGAGTAATCCGCAGGGAGGTAATGATTATTGGGAGAGTGGTGTAGTCCGTCCCGATTTATTATTGAAAGATATGCTTAAGATCGTTCATCCCGAATTGTTGCCCAATTATGAACTGACATATATGGAACAACTTAAGCAGTGATTGGTGCTATGGCAATAAGGTATAAATTCATACTGCTCTTTCTCCTGTTGGTGATATTCTTTTTTATCGATATCATCTGTGGAAGTGTCAGTCTGCCTATTGGAGATGTATGGGCTGTACTTACCGGTCATAGCGATAATCCTATTTATAAGGAAATAATATTGGATCATCGGTTGACAAAGGCTATTACTGCTGTGCTTACCGGTGCTTCGCTTTCTGTCGCAGGTGTTCTGATGCAGACGATGTTTCACAATCCTTTGGCTGGTCCGGATGTTTTGGGCGTTACTTCTGGTGCTGGACTAGGAGTGGCTTTGCTCACTATGGGTGCTACTTTTCTACCTGCATGGATGTTGGGTGGCAGTGCTCAAATAGTGGCGGCAGTATTGGGAGCTGCATTGATTCTTCTTTTGGTTATCGTAGCTTCTGTCAAGGTGCCCAATACGGTATCTCTTCTCATAGTCGGTATCATGTTCGGCTATTTCACTGGTGCTATAGTCAGTGTGTTGCAGAGTGTGAGCGATCCTGAGACATTGAAACTGTTTATCAATTGGACCTTTGGAAGTTTATCATCTGTGGGATGGGACAAACTTTTTATTCTTATTCCTGTCACCATTGTTGGTATTGTAATGTCTATGCTGATGCAAAAACAACTCAATGCCTTACTATTAGGTAAAAATTATGCAGGAGGCTTAGGTATATCTGTCCCCAGACTCCGGCTTCTCATTATTATTGCTACTGCTATATTGGCAGGAACATCTACTGCATTTACAGGTCCAATTAGTTTTATCGGCATCACAATGCCCCATGCAGCCCGCGGTATTTTTCGTACTTCCAACCATCGGATAGTATTTCCGGCATCCATACTATGTGGAGCCTGTGTCTTGTTGATTTGTGATTGTCTCTCTCAAATATCTTTGATGCACGGACTGTTGCCTATCAATGCTGTAACAGCGCTATTTGGTGCTCCAATCATTTGTTGGATCATTATCAAGAAGAAATAGGTGAGGTGAGGGCACTATCTTTATATAAGATAAGCTTCATCTCATCATAAAAAAATAAAATTCGTTCGTCTTTTATTTTGTACTGCTTTCGGTTTGCACTATCTTTGCTATAAATAGCGAAGATAGGCTGCGCCTTAGCATTAAAAATAAAATTCGTTCCTCTTTTATTTTGTACTGCTTTCGGTTTGCACTATCTTTGTTCACAAACTTTATTTATAGATATAACTTACATGGGAAGAGTACTTATTATTGGTGCGGGCGGTGTAGCTACCGTGGCAGCGCACAAAGTGGCACAGAATGCCGATGTATTTACCGATATAATGATAGCCAGCCGCACACAATCTAAATGTGACGACATTGTAAAGGCTATTGGTAATCCTGCTATCAAAACAGCTAAAGTTGATGCTGATGATGTAGACCAGTTGGTGGCTTTGTTCAATGATTTCAAACCCGAATTGGTAATGAATCTGGCATTGCCTTATCAAGATCTTACTATTATGGAAGCTTGTCTGAAAGCGGGCGTCAACTATCTTGATACAGCCAATTACGAACCCAAAGATGTTGCTCACTTTGAATATAGCTGGCAATGGGCTTTTCAAGATAGATTCAAAGAAGCAGGCCTCACTGCTATACTTGGTTGTGGCTTCGATCCGGGTGTAAGTGGAGTATATACGGCTTATGCAGCCAAACATCATTTCGATAAGATAGAATATCTCGATATTGTAGATTGTAATGCCGGCAATCACCATAAAGCATTTGCAACCAACTTCAATCCCGAAATCAATATCCGCGAGATTACTCAGAACGGACGCTATTATGAAGATGGCAAGTGGATTACAACAAAGCCACTAGAATTTCATAAAGATTTGAATTATCCGAATATCGGTCCGAAAGATTCTTATCTGCTTTATCATGAAGAGTTGGAATCGCTGGTTAAACATTATCCAAGTATCAAACGTGCTCGTTTTTGGATGACATTCGGACAAGAGTATCTCACTCATCTACGTGTTATCCAAGATATAGGCATGGCCCGTATTGATCCGGTGATGTATAATGGACAAGAGATTATTCCGTTGCAGTTCTTGAAAGCTGTGTTGCCCAATCCGCAAGACCTTGGTGCCAACTATGAAGGCGAAACTTCTATCGGTTGCCGTATCCGTGGCTCGAAAGATGGCAAGGAACATACTTATTATGTTTACAATAACTGTAGCCATCAGGCAGCCTATAAAGAAACGGGTATGCAGGCTGTGAGCTACACTACCGGCGTTCCCGCAATGATTGGCGCTATGATGTTCTTCAAAGGCTTGTGGAGAAATCCAGGTGTGAACAACGTCGAACAGTTTGATCCAGATCCATTCATGGAGCAACTGAACAGACAAGGATTGCCTTGGCACGAAGTGCACGATGGCGATTTGGAATTGTAGCAATCTATAAGGCTCATAAGGCATATAAAGCTTACAAGCCCTATGGCGCTATAACAACTAATTAACAGAAGAAAAACAATATGGCAAAGAAAGATGAAGAAGAATTGAACTTCGAAGAAGGAGAAAAGAAGTCAGTAGACCAAAATAAATTGAAAGCTCTGCAGGCTGCCATGGACAAGATAGAGAAAAGCTTTGGTAAAGGCTCTATCATGAAAATGGGTGATGAAAAGGTGGAAAATGTAGAGGTAATTCCTACAGGTTCTATCGGCTTGAATGCAGCTCTCGGTGTAGGTGGTTATCCTCGTGGCAGAATAATCGAGATTTATGGACCCGAATCTTCTGGTAAGACAACATTGGCCATACATGCCATTGCTGAGGCTCAAAAAATGGGTGGCATTGCCGCTTTTATCGATGCAGAACATGCTTTCGACCGCTTTTATGCTAAGGCATTAGGTGTAGATGTGGACAATCTATATATATCTCAGCCAGATAATGGTGAACAAGCACTTGATATTGCAGAACAACTCATTCGTTCATCTGCTATTGATATTATTGTAGTCGACTCTGTAGCTGCATTGACTCCGAAGGCAGAAATTGAAGGCGATATGGGAGATAATAAGGTAGGACTTCAGGCTCGTTTGATGTCGCAGGCACTTCGTAAACTGACGTCTACTATCAGTAAAACTCGTACTACATGTATCTTTATCAATCAGCTTCGTGAGAAGATTGGTGTGATGTTTGGTAATCCTGAGACGACAACAGGTGGTAATGCTCTTAAGTTCTATGCTTCGGTTCGTTTGGATATCCGCGGTAGTCAGACTATCAAAGACGGTGATACCGTATTAGGACGTCAAACCAAAGTGAAAGTGGTTAAGAACAAAGTGGCACCTCCATTCCGTCGTGCAGAATTTGATATTATGTTCGGTCAAGGTATTTCTCGCTCGGGTGAAATTGTTGATTTGGGCGTTGAATATGGTATCGTCAAGAAGAGTGGCTCTTGGTTCAGTTACAACGATTCGAAGTTAGCTCAAGGGCGAGATGCTACGAAAAAGCTTCTTGAAGACAATCCTGAATTATCTGATGAACTTGAAGGATTGATATTCGAGGCCATGAAAAGGCCGATAGAATAATAAAAGATAACTCCCGATTAAGCGAAACTTAATCGGGAGTTATTGTTATAATATAGTTTGTATATGGCTTATAAGGCGTATATGCCCCATGGAGCTTATACAATCTCGCTGCCAAAGAGGCTCTTAATGAATTTTTTCGCCCTCTTTCTTTTTCTTCTTCGATTCTTTCTTGGCTAGCAATACCAATTGGAATACATATTCTGTCATCCACTCTTCCGAGTATCCGAGACGCTCTTTGTATTGGCGCACATTGGCTGCAGTCTTATGAATCTCGTCCTTCTTCCAAATCAGCTTGGTGCAGATTTGATGAATAGTTTGTTGAGTCATCGAGTAGATGGTCTTTTTGAAAACAGAAGGAACACGCAATTTCCATTGCATCAAGTTGCCGATAAGCATCATCAAATCGTTGCTGAATCCTTGATACATATAAAGATAACCTTGAATGTCATTCTGATTATGACAATTGGTCTTAATGGAATGGTTGATTTCTTTAAAGAAGTTTTCTGACATGCCGTAGTCTTGCATCAACATTTTTTTTGATGCAGCTTTCTCGGCAATACCAAGTTTACCACCTTGAGTAGGTATCTTGAAGAAACGTTTGAAGTTGGCAATATCAGGAAGTATGCGAATATTGGTGATACCCATCTGAGTAGCCAATATAGATTGGAAATAAACTCGTGTCAGAGATACATAATCCTCGACACTCGTTTTCGATACATTTTCTGTATTGTCTTTCTTTCCGAATATATTTGAGAAAAAGCTCATAATTATAGTTGTTTTGATGTTTCAATGGTGCAAAGGTAGTAAAATTGTTCAGTAATTGCCTTATAATTGGTGTACAAACATTATTTTTTAAAGAAATAGTTAAAAATATTGTGCGTTTCTTTTTTGTTTTACAAATAAAAACGTATTTTTGTCTCGCAATATTAACATTGAAAAAATAGAATGGTTATGAAAGAATTAATTGAAAAAGCTGCTGCTCTTTACGCAGATTTCACAAAGGACGCTGGTTTACAACTTGAAAAAGGTAACAAAGCTGCAGGTACTCGTGCTCGTAAAGCTTCATTAGAATTGGAAAAATTGATGAAAGAGTTCCGCAAAGCTTCTTTGGCTGCTACAAAAGAGTAGTACACTTAACCTAAAGGGATTTAAAGCCAGGCTTTTTGCTTGGCTTTTTTTGTCGGATGAAAGATAGTGTTTTCGACAAGCTGAAGATTCTGGTCGAGGCCGCCAAGTATGATGTATCTTGCTCTTCGAGTGGTACCGTACGTTCCAATAAAGATGGTGGCGTGGGCAATACCGTCGGCGGGGTAGGCGTGTGTCATAGCTTCGCAGCCGATGGTAGGTGTATTTCTTTGCTCAAGATAATGCTGACCAACTACTGCATTTACGATTGTGCTTATTGTATCAATCGCCGCAGTAACGACCGCCCTAGAGCCACGTTGTCTGTATCCGAATTGGTAGATCTTACCATGGAGTTCTATCGGCGCAACTATATCGAAGGGCTCTTTCTGAGTTCAGGAGTGGTGCGCAATCCCGACTACACCATGGAACGTCTCGTCAAAGTAGCCAAAGATCTTAGGCTGGTACATCGCTTCAATGGGTATATCCATCTCAAAAGTATTCCGGGCGCCAGTAACGAACTGATTCACGAGGCCGGACTATATGCCGACCGTCTCAGCGTGAATATCGAAATACCCAATGAACAGAGCTTGCAACGCTTGGCTCCCGAAAAGAATTTCAAAAGCATCTTTCAGCCCATGCAATTCATTAGGCAGAATGCAATCGAAAGCTCGGAAGAACGCAAACGCTTTCGCACGGCTCCTCGTTTTGCACCTGCTGGACAAAGTACTCAGATGATAGTTGGTGCCACACCCGAAAGCGATAAGGATATTCTCAGGCTTTCATCATCTCTCTATGCCCAGCCCACTATGCGAAGGGTGTATTATTCGGGCTATATCTCGGTCAATACTTACGATAAACGTCTTCCTGCTCTAAAGCAGCCACCATTGGTTCGCGAAAACAGATTGTATCAGGCCGACTGGCTTATGCGCTTCTATCATTTTAATGTGAATGAGATAGTCGATGAATCGAATCCTAATCTCGATTTGGAAATCGATCCGAAACTGGCATGGGCGTTGCGTCATCCCGAATGCTTCCCTGTGGATGTGAATACTGCCGATTACGAAATGATACTTCGTGTACCGGGTATTGGCGTGAAATCGGCTACACTGATCTGCTCTTCTCGAAGATTCTCTCGCTTGGGCTTTTACGAACTCAAGAAGATTGGAGTGGTGATGAAGAAAGCCCAGTATTTTATTGCCTGTCGCGAACTTCCAGTACATACTATTCACGAACTTAAGCCCAGTGGGGTGCGTTCGTTGCTTATTCCTAGAACCAAGAAGAAGCAAGATGATGGGCAGCTGGAACTTAATTTCGATGGAGTATGATGACTGTATTCTGTTACGATAAGACGTTCGACGGACTGCTCTCTTGCCTGTTCGATGCTTATAGCTTGAAGGATTTCCCTGAACAATTGCTTGCAGTCGGTGAGCCGCTGCCTCTATTTTGTGACCATCACTATACCGTTGTCACCGACGAAACGAAATCGGCAAGAGTATGGAAACACATCACTTCCAAACTGTCGGCTGCCGGAACACGTGAGTTGACCCATTGCTGGCTCTCCGAATTGCCCGATATCGACATGCTGCTCTTTCGCTATTTGCGCAAGACGATAGATTCTCCATGCAGTATAGAAACGAACTTTGCCGACGAAGATGTGCTCGAACTTTCCAAGATATATAAGAAAGTGAGTTATGAAGCCCATCGTCTCATTCAGTTTGCCCGTTTCCAAAAGACGTCCGATGGCACATATTTTGCACCGCTCGAACCACAATTCAATACATTGCCACTCGCTATTCATCACTTTGTAGACAGATTTGCCGACGAGAAGTTCCTTATCTACGATATGAAACGTCATTATGGCTTTTATTATGATATGCACACTACCACCGAAGTAACCCTCACCGACGAGGAAGAACGTATCAACAACGGCCGTCTTAACGAGGCATTTGCCGATGCCAACGAAACTAAGTATCAACAACTTTGGCGAAGCTATTACGATACTATCGCAATAAAAGAAAGAATCAATCCCCGCAAACGTCGGCAAGATATGCCCGTCAGATATTGGAAATATCTGACCGAAATGCAATGATATTTGCCCGAATTTTCTTTTCTTTGTACTAATATTGTGATTATTGACTACCAAATACAAAATAAAGATGAAAAAGAAATTATTTATTTTTGCGCTATGCTGTGCCTCTCTTTCGATTACGGCTTTTGCTCAGCATGGAGATGTTTACGAACGCTCTAATGAGTACGAACCTCCAACCGACCAAAAAGTACTTCAGAAACTAAGCAAATGGCAAGACCAGAAGTTCGGTGTACTGTTTCATTGGGGACTTTATGCCGTACCGGGTATGGTGGAATCTTGGGCTATCTGCAACGAAGATTGGATCACTCGCGACACAACTCAAACTTATCAGCAGTACAAAGACTGGTACTGGGGATTGTCAAAGAAATTCAATCCAGTCAAGTTCAATCCCGAACAATGGGCTAGTGTGATGAAAGATGCAGGAATGAAGTACATGATATTCACCACCAAGCATCACGATGGCTTCTGTATGTTCGATTCCAAAATGACCAATTTCTCAATTGCCAACTATGCTTTTAAAGATAATCCTAAGAAAGATGTACTGAAGTATGTGCTGGCCGCTTTTCGTAATCAGAATTTCATGATTGGAACCTACTTCTCTAAGCCCGACTGGCATTCGCAGTATTATTGGTGGGATGTGTTCCCCCAGAAGAATCGTAATGTCAATTATGATATCAAGAAATTCCCCGATCATTGGGCCATGTTCAAGAGCTATACCCATAGGCAGATAGAAGAGATTATGACTCGCTATGGTAGTGTAGATATCCTTTGGCTCGATGGAGGTTGGGTATGCAAAGAAAATAATCAGGATATAGATATGGCTGGTATCGCCGATATGGCTCGTAGTCATCAGCCCGGACTTATTATGGTAGACCGTACTATTCACGGACCATACGAAAACTATCAGACGCCCGAGCGCACTATTCCCGAGAAGCAACTTCCTTATCCTTGGGAGAGTTGTATACCGCTGAGTGACGATTGGGGATGGGTGGGACATCCACGTTTCAAAACTCCCGAGAAAGTGATCGGTTCGCTTATCGAGATAGTAGCCAAAGGTGGAAGTCTGGTACTTGGTGTCGGCCCGACGCCCGAAGGGCTTATTCAGCCTGAAGTGGTACAAAGACTCCAAAAAATTGGTGTATGGATGAGAGCGAATGGAGGCGCTATCTACAATACCCGTTCTACTCCTATATATAATAGTGGTAATACATGGTTCACAGCCGACAAGAATGGCAAGACGCTTTATGCCATCTATCGTTTGAATGAAAAAGGAAACTTGCCTGCCACAATTGAATGGGAAGGCAATATACCGGTCAAAGGAAGTAAAATCAAACTGCTTTCTACCGGAACTACACTGAAATGGAAAACCATAGACGGTAAAGTCTATGTGACTCTGCCTAAGCAGATGGCAAACCAATCGTTTGCTATGTCTCTGCAAATCAAAAAATAATACCGACCCTTATTTGTCGGTATAAGGCTGAATATCAATCTTATTCGGTCTTGCCTTATCGAACCGCCTTAGTGGAATCAACCAACCACTTTGGTGGTTCGATCTTTTTATGTGGATGCCCTTTGCATTTCGTCTTTATGTCTTGACATAAACGTCTTGATATATTTGAAGAGATGTCTTGATCTTTTGAGTGAAACCATTAAATGTTTTCTAGACTTATTGAAGAATAAAATGAGGTGACTTTCTATATATATGAAGA
>DAIUBN010000018.1:0-26728 GCA_036846645.1 Bacteroidaceae bacterium
GCACAATTTAAGCGTATCCGGTGGTGGAGATAAAGTACGCTACTATTTGTCTACCGCATACTTACTTCAAGATGGTCAGATGAATTACACAAACGACTCTAAGAAACGTTACAATGTAAGTGGTAAGATTACAGCCGACTTAACAAAATGGATGACAGTAGAGCTGAACACTCGTTTTATTCGTGAAGATATCTCAATGCCTACATTTATCAAACTTTACGGCGACAGATTTTTCCCTGAGACAACAAAGTTGCACCCAAATATGCCTTTGTATGATAATAACGGTCATTATACTCGTAACCCTAAACTGATGCAGCTCACTTCAGGAGGTCGTTCGAACACACATGACGACAACTATTTCACACAAGGTTCTATCACTTTGAATCCTTTCAAGGGATTCACCGTACACGCTGACGGAACTATCCAGACCGAAAATTATAATCATCAATACAATGTTGCAAAAGTATATTTGTGGAATCGTGACAATACACCGGTATTGGAACAATGGCTAGGTGGCGATCCTGACTTAGCAGCAGGTAAGACACAAGTATTTAGCGGCAACACTTCAAATACATTCTTGACCGGTGCCGTTTACGCTGATTATTCTTTTACGTTAAATAATAATCATAATTTCAAAGTGATGGTCGGATGGAACGCCGAGAAGTTTAAAACAAATTCAGTTTGGGCTAAGCGTTTTGATGTAATTGACGACAACCGACCTAGTATCAATACCGCAAACGGTACAATGAGCAACGGCGGGACAACCGCAATATGGGCTACAATGGGCTATTTTGGACGTTTGAACTATGATTACAAAGGACGCTATCTCTTAGAATTCAACATACGCCATGACGGAACTTCACGTTTCCGTGGTAGCCAACGTTGGGGTACCTTCCCTTCTGTTTCTGTTGGTTGGAATATAGCACGTGAAGCATTCTGGTCACCATTCGAAAAATATGTCAATACCTTAAAACCTCGCTTCTCTTATGGTAGTCTAGGTAATCAAAACACAAACTCTTGGTATCCTACTTATTCCATACAGAATATCACAGTAGGTACAGCCGATGCCGGTGGACGTTGGTTGACCAACACTGCGACCAAATCGAACATTGCTACTTCTCCAGGATTGGTAAGTGCTGACCTCGGATGGGAACACATCTATAACTATAATATCGGTTTGGATTTCGGTGCTTTCAACAATCGCTTGACAGGCTATTTCGAATACTTTATTCGTGATACCAAGAATATGGTAGGACCGGCTGAAGAGATTTCTCCTCTGATCGGTGCATCTGCTCCATCTCAAAACAATACATCTCTTAGAACTCAAGGATGGGAATTGCAACTCAGTTGGCAATCTCGTATCAAAGATTTCAATTATCATGTATCTTTCAATATTGCAGATTCCAGATCCAAGGTGACCAAGTATCCGAATGCATCCAACCTGTTGAGTACCTATCGTGAGGGACAAACCTTAGGTGAAATCTGGGGTTTCCAAACCTACGGACTCGCAAAGACAGACCAAGAAATCGCTTCATACGTAGCAGAACATGATCAAAGCAAACTGGCAGGTGGTACAAAATCTTGGCGTGCAGGTGATATCATGTATGCCAATCTAGATGATGATCCAGCCATTACACAGGGAACTACTTCGGATAAGCCCGGTGACTTAAAAATAATCGGTAACAGTACTCCACGCTATCGCTTCGGTCTGAGTCTTGGTGGAGAATGGAAAGGTCTCGATTTCAATATATTCTTCCAAGGTGTGATGAAACGTGACTTCTGGCTAGACGGAATGATTTTCTGGGGTATTAATGGTAACGAATGGTCATCAACCGGTTATACAGAGCACATGAACTTCTTCCGTCCCGAAGGTGATGAGTTGGGTGCAAATATAGGTGGTTATTTCCCCCGCCCGATTATGAGTAGCCGTCAGAATAACTACACACAGTCTCGTTATCTGCAAAATGCCGCATATATCCGTTTGAAGAACTTACAAATAGGTTATACCCTACCAAAAGCTTTAACAATGAAACTGAATATTCAGAAGGTTCGTGTATTCTTCTCGGGTGATAATTTGTGGACAGGAACAAGCATCAATAAGAATTTTGATCCAGAAGCTCTGTATCAGAATGGTATGCAATATCCTCTAAGCCGTACGCTCTCATGTGGTATAAACATCGTATTATAATCTTAAATAAGTAAATCATTATGAAATATCATAATATATCTCTTTTATTGTGTGCCGCAACAACAATGCTATTTGCTTCTTGTGGCAATCTGTTAGACCAAGAGCCCATTTCGGACAATGTTGACCAGGGCTTCTTTACTGCCGAGAATCAGCTGGAACCATATTGCAATGCAAAATATGACTTATTCCCAAGCCATTCGGATTATAACATCGGTTTCTTTGCGACCGATAACAATAGTGATAACATGGCTTCGACATCGCAAAATAACAATTTCTTGCCTCAGACTATCAAAGTGCCTGCTACCGGTAGCTACGGCAATCATGGTAATTTGCGCGACTGCAATCGCTTTTTAACGAATACAGCGGCCAATTTAGCCAACGGAACATTGGCCAACTCAACCACTATTCAACAATATATTGGTGAAATGTTTTTCTTTAGAGCATATATCTATTTCAATTACCTGAAAACATTTGGCGATTTTCCTATTCTTACAAAAGAATTGAATGATGGAAATTATGAGGAAACTGTTGAACTCAATAAACGTAAACCTCGTAACGAAGTGGCTAGATTTATTCTTGCCGATCTAGATAGTGCCATCACTAAGCTACAGCCGATGTCCAATTCGATAACATCTCATCGTCTGAATCGTGAGACAGCTTATCTGTTCAAATCGAGAGTAGCATTGTACGAAGCTTCATGGGAAACTTATCATAAAGGAACAGCACGTGTTCCTGGCGGACCTAACTGGCCGGGCGGAACCTTCTCTGGTAACCTAGATACTGAAATCAGTTTCTTCTTGACACAAGCAATGGCAGCTTCTAAGACAGTAGCCGATGCAATATCATTGTCGAATGATTATGAAGGAATGTTCAATAAAGAAATCGATGGATTGAAATCATACAAAGAAGTGCTTCTCTATCGTATGTACAGCGCCGATGCCAAAACACAGAACCTCGTAGAAGGAAATCTGCACGGCATAGATGATTATGGTGTATATGGTATGGGGACTGGCTATACACGTTCTTTAGTCGAGAGTTTCTTAATGACAGACGGACTGCCCTCTTATGCTTCTCCATTATATCAAGGTGATGGAACTATTACTAAAGTTGTAGCAGGTCGTGACAACAGATTAGTTGTTTCTATGGCAAAGCCTGGTGATATTATCATATCTCCAAAAACTTTTACACAACCTGCATTGGCAGCGGGAGATGCAGTACGTTCGACAACCGGATATATTGTTCGTAAAGGCTGGGCTAACAACAGCATCGCATATACCACTCCTTCTCCTTTGGCTCTTCCGATATTTCGTGCAGCAGAGGCTTATCTGAATTATATAGAAGCCGATTGCATGATGAACAACTGTACATCGTTCTCTGCGTTGGATGCAAACAGTCAGAAATATTGGAAAGCCATTCGTGCCCGTGCCGGTGTATCTCAAGACATACAAGCAACGATAAATGCTACCAACTTGACAAAAGAGAATGATTTGGCCATTTATTCGGGTTCATCAAAAGTAAGTACCACCTTATATAATATACGCCGTGAACGCCGAGATGAGTTTATTGCAGAAGGTATACGCCGTGACGACCTTTATCGTTGGCGTGCATTAGACATGATGAAAAATTACCAGGTTGAGGGATTCAACTATTGGGACGAGAATTATTCAAGTTATACAAAATGGGCTAGCTATAAGCCGGTAGACAAAACTATAAGCAAATATTTACGCCCCTATGTTAATAACCAATTGGCTAAAGATGGATATAACTTTGAAGAAGCCAATTATCTGAGTCCATTGTCGATAGACGTCTTTAGAAATGCGACTCCCGTAAAGGGCGGTGATGTATCTACTTCTGTGGTTTATCAAAACCCCGGATGGCAGGTAGTAGCAGACTCTTACGCTATTAAATAATATTATCTCCAATGAAGGGGTATGCTTAGAGAAAAGCAATACCCCTTCATTTATTTCTGTCTCTTATCAATAAAGAAAATACCCTATAAATTACAAAAGAGTAATAACGTTCATTGTATATCGATGAAAAGTTTCTTACTTTTGCGATAAAGACGTTGTATATTACATATTTATCCCTTTAATAGAAACGATGAAAATTAGAAACATACTCATTATTTGTACTTGCTTACTCTCCACCCATCTCTTTGCTCAGAGCGTTGTCACTCCCAAGCCTCATCAGCTGAAATGGCACGAAGCGGAAATCGGAGCTGTATTTCATTACGACTTACACGTATTCGACGATAAACAATACAATCAATACGAAAATCGAATAAATCCGATAGAAGACTACAATATTTTCAATCCAACGCAACTGAATACCGATCAATGGGTAGAAGCTGCTAAAGCTGCCGGATGCAAATTCGCTCTCATCACAGCCACTCATGAAACAGGCTTCGGACTGTGGCAAAGTGATGTGAATCCTTATTGTATGAAGGCGCTGAAATGGAAAGACGGCAAGGGCGATATCGTCAGAGACTTCGTCAATTCTTGCCGTAAGTATGGTTTGCAGCCTGGTATTTATGTCGGTATCCGTTGGAATTCTTTATTAGGAATACATAATTTCAAAGCCGAAGGTGGTGGAGAATTTGCCAAGAATCGACAGGCATGGTACAAAAGGTATTGCGAGAAAATGGTAACCGAACTCTGCACCCGCTATGGACAGCTTTTCATGATATGGTTTGATGGCGGTGCCGATGACCCAAAAGGCGACGGACCAGATGTAGAGCCTATCGTCAACAAATATCAGCCCGAATGTCTGTTCTACCACAATGTAAACAGAGCTGATTTAAGATGGGGTGGTTCAGAATCGGGAACTGTGGGCTATCCTTGTTGGTCTACCTTCCCTGTACCTTCTTCTCATGATAAGACATTAGAATCTAACGAAGCTCAAATAGAATTACTGAAACATGGCGATATGAATGGTAAGTACTGGGTACCTGCTATGGCCGATACACCTTTGAGATCTGCAGGTGGCAGACACGAGTGGTTCTGGGAACCAAATGATGAGAACAATATCTGCCCTCTCGGTAAGTTGATGGACATGTATGACAAGTCGGTTGGACGCAATGCTACCCTGATAGTAGGTTTGACACCCAATTCTGAGGGTCTGATCCCGCAGAAAGATGTGGAACGCCTGCAAGAATGGGGCAACGAAATCAACAAACGCTATGGTACGCCCATTGCTATGACGAGCGGACAAAAGAAAGATCTGTCCATTCATTTAAAGAAAACGTCGGACGTGAACTACTGCATTATTCAAGAAAATATTGCAAAAGGAGAAAGAATAGAATCCTATAAATTGCAAGCCAAGATAAAAGGTAGATGGCAGACTATAGAAGAAGGAACATCCGTAGGGCATAAAAGAATTATCCCACTCAACCATATTGATAGTGATTCTTTCAAACTTACTATTACTAAATGCAAAGCCTTACCCGATATTATTCAGTTCGGATTATACTAACTAACAACATCTATATAATATGAACAAGAACTTACTACCCATTCTACTGCTTTCTACAGTTGGTGGGAATGCACAAACACAACAATCTCAACCACAGATAGAAAATACCAATCGTCCTAATATTATACTTTTCATAGTAGACGATATGGGATGGCAAGATACTTCTCTCCCTTTCTGGACCCAAAAGACTCCATATAATAAGGTATACGAAACACCCAATATGGAACGACTGGCTTCGCAAGGCATGATGTTCACTCAGGCATATGCCAGCAGTATCAGTTCGCCATCAAGATGTAGCTTGATGACCGGTGCCAATGTTGCCCGCCATAGAGTGACCAACTGGACCTTAGAGAAAAACAAGTCGACCGACCGTTCTAGCAACGAACTTCAACTGCCTGATTGGAACTACAACGGTATCTGCCAGGTGCCCGGTATTAATAATACTTTCTATTGTACTTCGTTTGTACAATTATTGAAGAATGCCGGCTATCATACCATCCATTGCGGTAAAGCACACTTCGGAGCCATCGACACTCCTGGAGAAAACCCTTACCACTTTGGGTTCGAAGTGAATATTGCAGGACATGCAGCAGGAGGGCTGGCGAGTTATTTGGGTGAAGATAATTATGGTAACAATAAGGACGGCAAACCATCATCATTATTTGCAGTTCCCGGACTAGAGAAATATTGGGGTACCGAGAATTTTGTAACCGAAGCACTGACACTTGAAGCCATCAAAGCTCTCGATCATGCCAAACGATTGGGACAACCGTTCTATCTCTATATGTCGCATTATGCTATCCATGTTCCAATCAATAAGGACAAACGATTCTACCAGAAATATATTGATAAGGGCATGACTCCTCACGAAGCTGCCTATGCCGCATTGATAGAAGGAATGGACAAGAGCTTGGGTGATCTGATGAACTGGCTCGACAAGAATGATGAAACAAAAAATACTATTTTTATCTTTATGAGTGATAATGGTGGACTGGCTAGTGAACCCGCTTGGCGCGATGGTCCTCTCCATACTCAAAACAGCCCACTCAACAGCGGAAAGGGTTCGGCCTACGAAGGTGGTATTCGCGAACCGATGATAGTGAGCTGGCCTGGTGTAGTAGAAAAAAACAGTAAATGCAATAAATACGTCTGCATTGAAGACTTCTTCCCTTCTATTCTCGAAATGGCACAAGTGAAAAACTATAAAACCGTTCAGCCTATAGACGGTGTGAGTTTCGTACCTCTTCTCAAACAGACGGGCGACCCATCAAAAGGTCGTAAACTATTTTGGAACTGCCCCAATCTTTGGGGAAATAACGGACCTGGTATCGGCACTACATGTTCTGAACGTAACGGTGACTGGAAATTGGTGTACTACTATAATAATGGTAAGAAAGAACTCTTCAACATCACCAATGATATAGGAGAGAAGAACGATATGGCTAGTCAGTATCCCGAAATAGTGAAGCGTATGTCGAAAGAACTAGGCAGCTATCTTCGTAAAGTAGGTGCACAACGCCCTTCGTTCAAGAAGACGAGCAAGCCTTGTCCGTGGCCCGACGAAATCTGACAAAAAAGATATGCATCAAGTATCTATCAGTTCACTTGGTGCATATCTTTTGCATAATACTTTTAAATTCCGACTAAAACTACTACCTTTGCAGTCCATTTTCAATAAATAAACTACTGCAAATGAGACTTATTCACTATATATCTACCACCTACAGCACACATTACAAAGCACTTATCCGTTTGGGGCTTCATATTGTCATCGGACAAATAGGTGTCATCATTCTCGGATTGGCAGATACCATAATGATAGGTCATCATACTACCGCCGAACTAGGCGCCGCTTCTTTCGTGAATAGTGTGTTCAACTTTGTCATTATTTTCAGTATGGGATTTGCTTACGGACTGACTCCGATAGTAGGTGGTCATTTTGGACGTGGCGAATACGATAAAGCCGGCCAAGCCTTCCGAATCAGTATGGTAGCTATGACCATAGAAACGATTATCGTAGTAGCTGCGATGACAATCTTTTATTTCAATCTACATCGGGTGGGGCAGCCTCAAGAACTGCTTCCTCTTATTCGTCCCTATTTCATGCTGATGATTATCGCTTTGGTATTCAAGAATATTTTCACACTACTAAAACAGTTTGCCGACAGCATTGCTGAAACAAAATTCGGAATGTGGATTATTATCGCTTCCAATCTTCTGAACATTGTAGGCAACTACCTATTAATATATGGTAAGTTGGGTTTGCCCGAATGGGGACTGTTTGGCGCTGGTCTCAGCACGCTGTTTGCCAATATCGTAATGGTCGTCGTTTTTGTCTGGATCATCTGCAGGCACAAAACATTTGCCCGTTATCGGCATGGCATCTTTCACGCCCAATGGTCGGGCAAGATATTCCGTCAGTTCAATAGTTTGGGTTGGCCCATCGCATTACAAGTAGGAATGGAAACCATACTGTTTAGCTTTAGTGCCATCATGGCAGGATGGCTAGGCACTTCGGCACTAGCTTCTCACCAAGTGATGAACTCTATTGCAACGGTCAGCTTCCTTATTCTCTATGGCATTGGAGCTGCCGTTTCTATCAGAGTAAGCTTCTATGCCGGCCAGCACGACACAATCAACCTGCGCCACACTGCCACTGCCGGACTTCACCTTATTTTATTGAGCAGCCTCGTTGTTTCCTTCTTCATCTATATCCTTCGATATCAGATGGGAAGTTGGTTCACCGACAGTTCGGAAGTATCGATAATGGTCGCCTCGCTTGTCATACCATTCTTGTTCTATCAATTGGGCGACGGCTTGCAACTCAATTTTTCGAATGCCCTGCGCGGCATAGCCGATGTCAAAGTGATGATAGGCATGGCTTTCGTAGCCTACTTTATTATCGGGCTACCATTGAGCTACTTCTTCGGTTTCGTCATGAAATGGGGCATCGTCGGTATATGGATGGGATTTCCCTTCGGACTGACCAGTGCAGGCATCATGTACTGGTTGCGATTTAGAAGAAAGACCTGCAAGTTATGATATTCCGAAGATTTCTTTGAAAATATTCTATTTTGCTATAACTTTGCCTTATAGCAACATATATAGAAAAATATCATGAAAGAAATTAAATCTATCGGACTCATGTCGGGCACTTCGCTCGACGGACTTGATGTATGTCATTGTACATTTCACTATTCAAATAATCATTGGGATTTCTCGCTCGACTGTGCTGCGGGCTACAGTTATTCTGATGACATGAAGCAGAAATTGGGAACAGACGCCCAAAAGATGAGTGCCCTAGATTTTATCACCTTTCATAGTGCCTATGGCAAGTTTCTTGGCGAATGTGTCAACGATTTTATCGCTCAGCACGACCTACATCCCGATATCATTGCTTCGCATGGTCACACCATCTTTCATGAGCCAAAGAAAGGCGTCATGTTCCAAATCGGTGATGGAGCTGCCATTGCTGCCGTTACCCGCATTCCCGTGGTTTCCGACTTCCGTCGTCTCGATATCATGTTAGGCGGACAAGGGGCACCGTTAGTTCCGATAGGAGACCGCCTGCTATTTGGCAACTACGACTATTGTCTTAACATCGGTGGTTTCTCTAATATCTCGTTCGAGAAAGATGGAAAGCGCATTGCCTTCGATGTGAGTCCCGTGAACTATGTTATCAATCACTATACCCGTCAGATAGGACTCGAAATGGATAGAGATGGAGATATTGCCCGCAGTGGACAAATCAATCAAGACCTGCTCAATCGTCTCAACGGCATGGACTACTATAAACAGCCCGGTCCAAAATCACTCGGTAGAGAATGGGTCGAATCAGATATCTTTCCACTTATCGAAAGTTATCATCTACCGTTGGCCGACAGTCTGCGTACATTCTACGAACATGCCGCACAACAAGTGGCAAATGTCATCGTCTCATCATCCACTCCTTCATTATTTATCACTGGCGGTGGAGCGTACAATAAATTCCTCATCGAGCGAATAGAAGCCCTGAGCCATGTACAAATTGTTATTCCCGACAAAAAGATTATAGAATATAAAGAAGCCCTTATCTTTGCCTTCCTTGGTGCCCTCTACATATCCGACCAGCCCAGTTGCCTCTCTTCTGTTACCGGAGCAGCAGTCGATAATATAGGCGGAATGCTGTTCAAAATATAATAAGGACCAATCATAATCGACCTTCTGCACCATATCAGTTAGGTTTTAAGATCTTAAATCGCTATCAGACAAAGCATTATTATGTAAGGGTATGATAGCAAAAGCATTGTTTTTGATGTAGCATGAAAATACGAAGTTCAATTATTTCGTATTACTATAGATCTTTCTCAGTTCAGTTTGTGTATCCTTCACCCTATCACTCCCAGTTTGCGATGAATTATCGGTATCGATTTCACCCAACTTAACCACCTTCTTGTTCTTGTATTGATAGTAATCATACCATCTAAGAGCAGCTTGCGGAGCAATAATATGATGATACTTGTTGAGAAACATATAGTCCCAGCCATCTATTTTGCCAACATAATTTAAGTCAGAAGTAAAGATATAGGAAGTCATTTCAATCCCCGTATTTGGCTTGCCAATAGTGACAACCATCTCTTTATATCCATCAGCATCCAAATCCACACTAGAAAGCTGTAGTTTAGTATCAGATTCTAGTTCACCATTCTTATCCATCAAGTCGTAATTCGTATTAGACTTAATGATATCATTGGCAATATTTCGACTTTTGACATTGATGCTAAGCCTACCGGCATTATCTGCAGCTAGCATGACTATGCCACTATTCGTTTTTATTTTGATAGTAGTACCACCAGACAGTTCATTACCTGAGCACTGAACAAAGCATTGATCACCGATATTGAACAGTTGTCCAGGTTTCTCTTCCCATTCTTCAGTAAATCGATGATTACCGGTTATATCTCGGATAATGACAGACTCTGTACTCTTCGACAGTATTTGTCGAACAAGTTGATGATGACGCACTGAATCATCAGCCGATAATCTTGTCGGCTTCTTGTTACCACAAGATAAAATCAACAAGAGAAGAGAGGTCAATAATATGACCGATTTTAAAGTTTTCAATTTAATAGCCACCTCATTTATCATCAGACGTTCCATCTATAATAAATTGCCTTATTTCTTCTGTAAGAGATTCATCAATATAATAAGTAGGAGAAGCTGAAGAACTATCTCGAATCCGACCAAAATGTCCTTCTAGTTCTTCATCTACAGACATATAATTAAGCTCAGGCATTTCTTTTTGCAACTTCTGCAAGAACCCCAATTGCGAAAATCCTACTCCAATTACCAATATACTCATAACGTTCTTATTTAAAAGATTAAACAATTCTGCTATCTTAGACTCTGAACTCTGCGAACACAACAAAGTTACACAAAACATTGAAATATTCTACAAGTCAGTATGAATTTGATGGCTTCTTTAAATAAATAATAAAATGATACGAAAGGTAAACCAAATATTTAAAACGTAGAAGAGAAATCATTGGAAATCAAAAAAGCCTCTGCAAATATTGCAGAAGCTTTTGGAGTGGGCCATCTAGGGCTTGAACCTAGGACCTCCAGATTATGAGTCTGTTGCTCTAACCAACTGAGCTAAAAGCCCGATGTATCCTTTTCGGGATGCGGGTACAAAAGTAATGCATTCCTTTGAGTTGAGCAAGAATTTGAAGCAAAATTGTTTAGAAAGGATATTTTCTTTTTGGATTTTTAGGATATAATCCTTTATGAACCCTTTCTTCTTGTTCATATAATTCTTTAATCGTCCACAAAAGAGTGAAACCAAGGACACCTAATAGTGGTGATGAAAAAGAATCAGCCAAAACGTATGATAATACGAGACAACCAAGTCCTAATAATAAGAATACCCACCAGCATTGCTTTCCGAAATGATACTCGGTCTTTATCACAATAGGATGAAATATACCTATTATAATAAAGGTACAAATGCCGATGAGTATTCCACTAAACTTTGCGTCGTGAAGGATGTCCATACTACGATATTATTCGGGTATGATAGGCACTTCTTTACGAATACTTTGTTCCAATGATATCAAAGTCTCGGTAGCAATAACGCCAGGAATTTCCTGTAGCTTGTTATTCAGCAAATCCATCAGATGCTCATTGTCACGAGCATAAACTTTGGTAAGCATTGTATATGAACCAGTAGTGAAATGACATTCTACTATTTCCGGTATTTTTTTCAACTCATCAACAACGGCCTTATACATTGATCCTTTCTCTAGAGTTATTCCGATATAAGTACATGTAGAATAACCTAATGACTTAGGATTTACATGATAGCCAGAGCCAACTATTACTCCCATCTCAACCAAACGTTGTACGCGTTGATGAATTGCTGCTCTAGAAACACCACATTTTACAGCCACGTCTTTAAAAGGAATACGTGCATTCAAGGTAATAATCTCTAAGATTTTCCTGTCTAAGTTATCGACTTTTTCCATAATAATAAATTATATTTCTTTTTTCAATATCAAATAGTAAGCAAATATAATTAATTTTTTTATATTATCTAAACAAATGCACAAAAAAACGCACAAAAAAATAAATTTTTGTGCGTTTTTGAATATGATAGTAGCAATCTACTATTTTTCGATGCTCAATAGCTCAACTTCGAATATTAAAGTAGAGAAAGGTTTGATCTGTCCAGCCTCTTGTGGTCCGTAACCTAAATTCTGTGGAACATAGATAATGAACTTAGAGCCAACAGGCATTAATTTCAAAGCTTCAGCGAAACCTTTGATATTCTGACTTACAACAAATGTAGCAGGTTCTTTACGTTTGTAAGAGCTATCAAACTCTTTACCATCGATTGTTGTACCTCTATAATTGAGTTTTACTTTAGAAGCGTCTGTAGGAATTGCACCGGTACCTTTGGTCAGGATCTTATACTGCAAACCGCTAGCTGTTGTTACGACACCTGGTTTTGTTTTGTTAGCAGCCAAGAAAGCTTCACCAGCCTTTTTGTTTGCACCGTATGACTTCTCCATAGCAGCTGCCTTGATAGATTCCATTCTTGTCTGAACATAAGCCTGAGCAGACTGAGGAGTCATCTTACCACCCTTATTAAGAGTACCAGCAATGAAACCAGCTAAGAAATCGTTCTTATTGAATTTAGTAGAGTCGCCACCAAATACTTCTTTGGTGATACCCTGTACCATCTGGCCACTGATTTGACCACCAATTTGGAGACCTGCCATGTAAGCAGCTTCTTTCTTGGTAGTTTTCTTAGAACCATCCATTAAACCTTTAACGAATTCATCCATGTAAGTAGTATCAACATTCAAACGACCTACTAGATATTCTTTCAAACCTTGAGTCTGAGCCATACCAATAGCATAGCACAAAGAGTCTGTGTCTGATTTCAGTTCCGGTTTCGGACTCTGAGCGGTACAAGAGGCAAAGCTAACAGTTGCTACGATAGCTGCCAATAATGTAACTTTCTTCATTTTTTGCTTTTTAATTTTTAATTTATAATACTTCTATTAATTCTACTTCAAAAACCAAAGCACTATAGGGAGGTATAGAATCTCCAGCGCCCTGTTCGCCATAAGCCAAGTTGTAAGGTATATACAAACGCCATTTAGAACCTTCGCTCATCAACTGAAGCGCTTCGGTCCATCCAGCAATAACCTGACCTACTCCAAAAGTGGCAGGCTGGCCACGTTTGATAGAACTATCAAACAATGTGCCATCAATAAATGTTCCTTCGTAATGACATTTCACCTGATCATTGGCTGTAGGCTTCTTGCCGTTACCTTCTTTCAATATTTCGTACTGCAGACCACTGTCTAATGTTACAACTCCAGCTCTTTTCTTATTCTCTTCAAGAAAAACCTGACCTTGTTGCAAAGCAGCCTCAGCAGCTTTCTGTGCCATTTCAGCAAAGTATTTATTCAGTAAGTCACGAGCCTCCTCATGCTTCATAGCAGTAGGATTGCCTTCTAATACATCTCTTATTGCCTGGGCAAAGTCCTCGATATTGATTTCCTTTGCTCCCATGCTCATCAAATTCTGGCCTATACCAAGGCCCATAGCATAACTAAATTTATCCATATATTTTATTTATCAAACGACAAAAATACGTGTTTTTATTGGAATTGAGTGATATTTTACATTTATTTTTTATTCTTTCTCGGATTATGCGAATCTATTTGCTAACTTTGTTTATCATTTAAATGAAAGTATCATGAAGAATTTAGTAATCTTATCGGGTGCCGGAATGAGTGTAGAAAGCGGTTTTAGTACATTCAGAGATGCTGGAGGCCTATGGGATCAATATCCTGTACAGCAAGTTGCAACCCCCGAAGGGTTTGCAAGAGATCCCGAACTTGTAATAAATTTCTACAATGGACAGCGCAAGAAACTGCTTACCGCCAAACCTAATCAAGGGCATATCCAACTTGCAGAAATGGAGAAGGATTTCAATGTAACAGTTATCACTCAGAATATCGACGATTTGCACGAAAGAGGTGGCAGTTCTCACGTCATTCATCTACATGGCGAACTGACTAAAGTTTGTTCGAGCCGAGATCCGAACAATCCTCATTTTATCAAGAAACTGAAACCGGCAGAATATGAGACGAAAGTGACAGATAAAGCAGGCGATGGTTCGATGCTGAGACCTTTCATCGTTTGGTTTGGTGAAGGCGTTCCTGAGATAGAGACAGCTATAGAATATGTAGAGAAAGCTGATATCTTCGTCATCATCGGTACTTCAATGGTGGTCTATCCTGCTGCCGGACTCCTCAATTATGTACCTCGCAACGCTGAAGTTTATCTGATTGATCCTAAACCGGTAGAGACACATACCTATCGGAATATTCATTTCATTCAGAAAGGGGCATCGGCTGGTGTAGCCGAACTTAGGACATTACTTGCCGCGGAGAAATAAAAGGCGGAAAACAAATATAATATGGTATATCACTGTGCTCGGCAGACCATAGTGATATGCCATAATATGAAAACGCTCCCACAGAGAATCCATCCGATTATTAGTGGTGAGTCCCTCGTCGAGATAGTCAATTACAGTGAGATGAGTATTGTGCATTGATTGAGCCTTCTTCATCATTCGGATGCACCAATCGAAATCTGCCGAATAACGATATTTCATATTATAATGTTCTGCCAAAGCTCGTCTAGCATAGAAAGACTGGTGGCACACCAACATTCCTTTCTTAAAGCTTTTCCAGGTCAACACTTCGGGGGCACGCAACCGACGAAGATGCAGAAACTGCCCGTCTTTGTCGACAATCGCCGTTTCACCATATATAATATCCGGCATATCAGAACCAGAAGCAGTTGCTACCATCTGGCGCAATGTATCGGGGGCATGAAACTTATCGCCGGCATTCAGAAAACAAAGATAATCTCCTGTTGCCATATCAATACCTTTATTCATCGCATCATACAGCCCTTTATCGGGTTCACTCACTACCTTATTGATATAGGTCTTATACTGCTCAACAATCTTCATCGTTCCATCTTTCGAAGCCCCGTCGACAATAATATACTCCACATAAGGATAGTTCGACTTCTGCTCAACGACACTGCGCACAGTACCCTCGAGCACCTTTTCTGCATTGTAGGTTATGGTGATAACCGAGAAGACAGGATGGGATGAATCAGGCATTTTTACCAGTTATTTTATTATAGATTTCGATATAACGCTTAGCGACACTACCTTCCGAATAGTTGACCGCAGCCTTATGGCTAGCCTGTTCGGAAATCTCTTCATAATCGGGATTGGTGAGTAGCCAATAAATACCATTAGCAAAATCTTCGGAAGATTTATATTGTGCCACATATCCATTATGGAGATGATCTATCATTTCGGGTATTCCTCCGACATTGAATCCTACACAAGGCACTCCGCAAGCCATAGCCTCCATAATAGTATTGGGAAGATTCTCTTCAAGCGAAGGAGTGACATAGAGGTCGACCGCATTATAAAGATTCACCAAATCGTGGTCGTTATTAATGAAGTTCATCGGGAATATACGGAATGGGATGCTATGCTGAAGCGTTTCGGACTGATTACCGAACACGACAACACTCAGTTGGTCTTTGAGTTCGGGATATTTTTCGTTGAGCATATTGCACGATTCGATAAAGTAATCTATACCCTTTCTCTTATCAGATACCTTCACCGAACCGAAAAGCATGAGTTTGCCTTGAAGCGGCAACATTGATTTAGTACGGGCATCTTTCTTATCTTGCGGATGAAAGAGATTCACATTGATTGGATTAGGAATGGTCACAACAGTCTGACCGGCAAGCAATGCACTTCCCAATGCCCTTTCTCTCAACCATTTGCTACATGCGACAAATATAATAGGAGAAGATTTGTAAATCTTCATTTTCTTCTTGAATACTCTGTTCGACAAGTCTCTGTCCGAGCCACCGCCATACAGATAAGGACAATGGCCGCATTCTGTCTGATAGTTATTACACTCTCTTGAATGATGACAAATGCCGGTACAGGGCCACATATCGTGCATTGTCCACACCATCGGTTTGCCCGACTGCTGAATTTTCTGAATCACCTTCAATGATATCATCCCTTGATTAATCCAATGCAGATGAATCACATCAGCTTGTTTAAATTCGGGAAGTGTAGTGATATCAGTACCACAATTGGCAATATCTACCGCAAAAAGATTGTTCTTCTTAAAGTGATTGGCTTTCCAGATGATAAAACGTTCCCAAACGAACTGAACGATATGCCGCCAGTTCTTCTCTAGCCCGACGACACTAATCTCATCTGTCTGCTTGTCGCGCACCAGCAGTTTGGCCTTTATACCATTATTCTTCAGCGACTCCATCAAACGTCCTGCAGCAATGGCAGCTCCAC
Organism: Bacteroidaceae bacterium; assembly: GCA_036846645.1. Lineage (GTDB taxonomy): Bacteria > Bacteroidota > Bacteroidia > Bacteroidales > Bacteroidaceae > JAAYUD01. The sequence goes on from DAIUBN010000018.1 coordinate 16,572, forward strand.
CTATTCTCTCGGAAGTGTTTATTAAAAGTACTCTCATAGTTATCTTTTTACTACTGCAAAGATATTTATTTAGTCGGTACGTTATTACTGTCAGGCACCAAAATCTCCTTTCAAAGTTCGCCTGATCCGTCGGATAGCTTTTGCCATAAAGTTGTTTATCCGATGATAATAACGTTCGTAGACCATTCGTGCTGCCAGATTTTCTATAATCGGCGAGATTTTCACCACAGGCAGAGGTTCGAGCCACATTGTTGAATCATACAGTCCGCCACCGCCGCAATTAGTACCACTACCATCGAAGCCGGTATTTCTTACCAAGGACTTACCGACATTGAGAGAAAGCATATCAGACAGAAAGAGCGAAGCATTCCACCGAATAGCCCAAGAATGATTGATACCTGCAATCTGTCGGCGAAGCATTCTTGTAAACGGATAATTACCATCGAAATCAAATTCCTTCGTCAATGTTCTCGATTCAAGCTGTTCGAGTAATTCGGCGCCATTTGGATTGAACAGCTTCCAGGCTCGCTTCCAAGTTGCCCAGCCCCAGCTGCCGGTCCACTTTATCAAAAAAGTATCTGGCAACGAAGAAGCACCGGTAAAATCGCAAGCCTGAATATGCCCTACTCTCGGCTCATCTTTATAAGTTTCGAGAGCGTCATTCATAAACTGAAGAAAGTAGGGAGCAACAATCAAATCATCTTCGAGCACAATGACCCTTCCAAAACGTTCCATCTGAGTTGATACTCCATCTATAATGTTCTTTGCCAATCCGTGATTTTTCTCTCTCTCAATGACCGAAAGAGTTGCAAATCCCTTTATAGAATGGGCAAAGCTTCTTACTTCGTCAACCAAAGGACGATCGGCATCCGTTTTGGGAGCATCAGAATAAATGACCAATGGACTCTGTGACGCCAAGTTGTTTTTGGTGAGAGATTCAACAAGACGCCGGGTATGTTCCGGACGATTGTAGACAAATAATAATATAGGGGCTAATACCGTCATTTTATTTTAAACTATTTCTTTGACTTGCTTTGACTGACTTCTAGTACGGAGAACCTGAGAAGTTCTGCCCAACAAGACGAAAGCCAACTTTAAATGTACCACAAAGTTACTAAATTTTCCATGTATCAACGATAATATTGATTTTTTTAGCAACGCCAAGACACCCAAAGAGAAAGCCTTTACAAAAGAATAATTGATATTGGCATATTCTGACAGATGATAAACCCGCTCTGCCCGGACAAAATCTTTTCGCTGCACCTTGCGGAACTCTCTGTCGTGGCAAGCAAAAGCTTTTGGAAGATAACCTATCTTATAGCCATAATACCTTATTCTATTGGCGTAGTCTTTGTCCTCACCATAATGATAAAACAAAGGAGCAAACATACCTACCTTTTGTATCACCGACATCGGGATGTACCAAACCGCAGCATTAATGAATGGAGCAGTAACAATGTCATCACCAGGAAGCATAGACAGTCCACTTATCCCAGTATATTCCGAAAAGCCATGATCGAGTTTGCTTCTATCACCCGACAAATGAACAGGCGAAATAATACCATACTCACTATGATGAAGACCGGCGGCGACTAAGCTACCTATTGTCTCTGCATCCACCCAAGCATCTTGATTGAGCAAAAATACTGAATCGTAGTGCTTTTCTTCTGCCCACCTTATACCTATATTATTGGCCTGCCCAAAACCCAGATTCTGCTGGTTGGCAATAACTGTCACCGAAGGGTATCCCGATTGCAACAGGCTAACCGTATCATCCAACGAATGATTGTCAACAACAAGCACATCGGTAGGATAAGCCGAACTTATCAGACTAGGCAGGCACTTATCAATCCACTTGGTGAAATTATAGGATACAATAATGGTCAGTACTCTTATCATGATTTCTTGATTATTTCACATTGAATATCGCCGATAGCAGCGGCTGTATCAGAAAAAGTACTATGCGAAGAGCCCAATATCAATGAAGTGCGGCTCAAAGTATAAAGTTCGACCAGCGCATCTTGCATTCCCGACAGGTTGCCTCTCTCTGCTTTGTGAGGAGAAGTAATAATTCGGTCTTCCCCAAACACAACTTTCATTTCCTTTTTCACCTCTTCCGAATCGGTAGCCAAATAGAAAGAAATCGCTTCGTCTTCCTGTTTCATCCGATTGATGAATAGTTCGGTGGGGCTATCTGCTATGGCCGTTGCATTATCGGTACGACGAATATGGACACCAACAACAGAAGCAGGAAAAGAATGCCCTATCTTATTGATCCGCTCTAAAAGTTCGGGCACAGGGCGAAACACATCAAAAGCCCCCTTCGGCAACGTTGACGGATAGAAAGCGATACAACTGGCGATATAAACGTCACGATTCTTGCACCAAGACAAGAAATCGAATTTATGAAAATAGTTGATTGTCACTTCTTTTTCGTAAAGACAAGCATCGAATCGAATACGTTCGAATAGATGTGGTAGAAAAAGATTCTTCAACCGAGGGCGGTCGATGGTATATTTGTCGAAGAAAGAAGCTTCTTTCAATTCGATATCTACATTATGTACTTTGAGGGGATTGAACAAATCGTCGAAATGGCAGCCCAAACCCCAATCTTGGAACCAGATGATGCGTAGGCGGGTATTGGCTGCCTGAGCTAAAGCGATACCCGAAGCTATTGCTTTCATTCTATTTCCTAATCCACCTGTTGGAACCAGTGTTATCATTTCTTTCTATTTTTTAGTTGTTGATTAATGGAATATAAGTCCTTGCCCGTCCACACCGAAAAGAAGGTGACAAGCATCGAGGTATATAGTTTCTTCTGAAAAGGAAAGATGCGCAGTGATTGATAGAATGCTCTCAACATCAAACCGTAGCGATGAGCATAAATAGCCCCTACCATCCGCCTCTTATACCATGAAGCAACAAACCGGCGAACGTCTTTGCGATGGGCGGCATCTATAAGCAATCTGTCGAAAATCTTATCGAGCGGCTTCATCATTTGGATAGGCCGAGCATTTTTGGTCTCATATAATATATAGTAGACAGAAGTCGGCTGCTTGGAATAAGCGAAATCGCAAACAGCAAAGAGCCGGGCTAGTGTGATGATATCTTCACCAGAAGGAATACCGACGGGAAATCCTCCAGTTTTTTTTATTTCAGAGCGACGCACGGCATAAGAGCTCATGTGAATGGGAAAATCGGTACCCGACGCCATTTCATAATAATTGGTCAGCACACCATTGTCACCGGTAAAAGTGAAACGATTGGGAAGTATAGGCGTAGATGGCGCCATACTCTCTTTCTGAAAATAATAAGAGGTGGCAAACACACCGCAAGCGGGATATTTGTCTATCAACTCGGCAATGACAGAAAGATGGTTCTCTTTCCAAACATCATCGGCATCGAGAAAAGCCACTATATCGTATTTCGATTCTTCTATCCCTCTATTTCGAGCTACCGACACGCCTCCATTCTTCTGATTGATGATGCGGATGCGACTATCCTCAATACCTTCTACGACCGAGACACTAGCATCGGTAGAACCATCGTTCACTACAACAATTTCAAAATCGCCGAACGTTTGATTCAATACAGAACGAAGGGCTCTTTCGATATATCGTTCCTTATTATATAAAGGTATCACAACACTTATCATATCAACCTATTTATTGTGTTTGAAGAGATACTCAATGCTTTCTTTGAAGACCACAGAATGAGAAAGCCACATAATGACTACATAGATAGCTGCAGCAACAATAATTTTCGAAGCAAAAAGCAAATAAATATTGCCAATACAAAGAGTGATGAAATAGGTGGCAGCCATTGTCAATAAAGCAACGACGGCAAAAGGGAAAATATCCTTCACCGCAGAAAATAATGACAAACCGATGAGACGCCACACAAAATATTGCCATATAAGAAGCCAACCCACATTAATTGCCACAAAGGCGATAATCATCGCTTCAATGCCGTATGGATGAACAATCAGCAAAGTCAAGAGTTGCAGGGCACCAAGAATGATGGTGTTCCACATATAGATATTCGACTTTCCTTTACTGATAATCAAATTGGTATAAAGTGTCGTTATCGGGAAGAAGGCTCCCCAGATACATAGCAGTTGCAAGAATGGGACACATGGAAGCCACTTGTCGGTCACGGCAATCACAATCAGTTCGTTGGCCACAAGAGCCAATCCTAGCATAGCAGGAAAAGCAATGAACGAGGTGAACCGAAGCATCTTGCGAAACACTCCCCGCTGTCTCTCTTTATCATCAGATACAGACGTAAGCACCGGTTGAGCCACTCCATTCACCATATTGCCAATCAATGAATAGCCCATGCTATCCCACTTATTGGCTTGAGTATAAAATCCCACTTCAGAAGTAGAAAATAGTCGTCCCAAAAGCACAGAGAAGATATTATTGTTGGTCTGAATAAAGATGTTTGTCACCAATATCTTACTGCTGAAACCGAACATTTCTTTCAAAGGACGAAAATCGATATGAAATGTAGGCCGCCAAGGAGAGAAATACCAAAACAAAGCATTGGTCACCATGATATTAATAACACTCTGAGTCGCAATGCCCCAATAGGCCATGCCATTGAAAGCCATCGTCACACCCACAATGCCCGACACCGTCAGTCCGCTAATTTGAGCAATCGCTTTCTGCTTCACCATAAGCCGTTTGAACAAAACAGCATTGTGAGCAGTAGCCGTACTCGACATCAAGAAACTGAGGAACAAGAAACGCGCCAATGGCACCAACTGTGGTTTATGATAAAAGTCGGCAATAAGTGGAGCGCAGAAGAACAATATAATATATAAGGTAAGGCCCAATAGGGTGCTGAACCAAAACACGGCATTAAAATCTCTATGCGACGCATCTTTCTTGTTCACCAAAGCATTAGTGAAACCACTTTCTTGCAACGAACCTGCTACAACAACAAAAATGGTGAGCATGCCCACCATTCCATAATCTTCGGCATTCAGTATTCTGGCAAGAAATATTCCGAAGAGCAAATTGAGCAACTGTTGAACACCATTGCTCAATCCGCCCCAGAACAATCCTTTTGCAGTTTTTCCTTTTAATGTCGAGTCGTCCATATTATTTTGTTGCGACTATTTCACCTCGCTACCCGGTTTCACCTCTTTAGAAGGAGAGACAACAGCCAATGCACCGTCGATATTCTCTGCCGACAGTATCATGCCTTGACTTTCGATGCCTTTCAATTTACGAGGAGCCAGATTGGCAATAAAGCAAACTTGCTTGCCTACCAATTCTTCGGGTTTGTAATGTTTGGCAATTCCACTAACGATAGTACGTTTGTCGAGTCCGTCGTCGATAAGGAACTGAAGCAACTTATCTGCCTTGGGCACTTTGGTGCACTCCAATACAGTACCGACACGAATATCGAGTTTTTCGAAATCAGAGAAATCTATTGTCGGACGAATAGCCTTAGCACGATAGTTTTTCTCTTCGTTCTCTTTCTTTATTCTTGCCAAGCGTTCTACCTGAGCTTCGATAGGTGCATCATCTATTTTCTCGAAGAGGAGTTCTACCTTGCCCAGTTCATGACCATCTTCCAACAAATCGGTATGACCAAGGTCCTCCCAATTGAATTCTTTCATATTGAGCATCGCACGGAGTTTCTCCGAGCTGAAAGGCAAGAATGGTTCGAAAGCGATAGCCAAGTTGGCAACCAGTTGAAGAGAGATATTAAGTATGGTAGCCACACGTTTTTCGTCTGTCTTGATAAGATGCCAAGGTTCGGTATCGGCAAGATACTTATTACCAATACGAGCCAAATTCATCGCTTCTTTCTGAGCATCACGGAACTTGAAGACGTCGAGTAGTTTCTCCACCTCTTTCTTCACATCAATAAATTCGCTGATAGTCTGCTTATCGTAGTCGGTCAGTTCGCCAAGAGCAGGAACTTTACCATCGAAATACTTGTTGGTCAATACCAAAGCACGATTCACGAAGTTGCCATACACAGCTACAAGTTCGTTATTATTGCGAGCCTGGAAATCTTTCCAAGTGAAGTCATTATCTTTTGTTTCGGGAGCATTGGCTGTAAGCACGTAGCGCAATACATCTTGCTTGCCTGGAAAATCTACCAGATACTCGTTGAGCCATACCGCCCAGTTGCGAGAAGTAGAAATCTTATCGCCCTCAAGATTCAAGAACTCATTTGCCGGAACATTGTCTGGAAGGATATAACTACCTTCGGCCTTCAGCATTGAAGGGAAGACGATGCAGTGGAACACGATATTATCTTTGCCTATGAAGTGAAGCAAACGGGTTTCGGGGTCTTTCCACCATTTCTCCCAAGAATCGGGAAGCAGTTCTTTGGTATTCGAAATATATCCGATAGGAGCATCAAACCATACATAAAGCACTTTACCTTCGGCACCTTCTATTGGAACAGGAATACCCCAGCTCAAATCGCGGGTCACAGCACGAGGTTGCAAGTGCATATCTAGCCAGCTCTTGCACTGACCATAGACATTAGGACGCCATTCTTTATGATCTTCCAAAATCCATTTGCGCAACCAGTCTTCATACTGATCGAGTGGCAAATACCAATGAGTCGTTTCCTTCAACTCCGGTTTAGCACCACTGATGGTACTCTTCGGATCAATCAAATCCATCGGGCTGAGCGAAGTTCCACACTTCTCACATTGATCGCCGTATGCCTTCTCGTTGCCACAATGAGGGCAAGTACCAGTGATATAACGGTCGGCCAGGAACTGCTTGGCTTCAGGATCATAGTATTGTTGATTTGTTTTTTTAATAAACTTACCTTCATCGTAAAGCTTCTTGAAAAAGTCGGTTGCAGTTTCGGCATGTACCTTGCTCGAAGTTCTTCCATACACATCAAACGAGATACCGAACTCTTTGAAAGAATCCTTAATCAACTTATGATAACGGTCTACAATATCCTGTGGCGAAACACCTTCTTTGCGAGCCAGCAATGTGATAGGCACACCGTGCTCGTCGGAGCCACCAATAAATAGGACATCTTCTTTTTTAAGACGAAGATAACGAACATAAATATCGGCAGGGACATATACACCAGCCAAATGACCAATATGAACAGGGCCGTTAGCGTAAGGTAGCGCCGAAGTGACGGTCGTTCTTTTATATTTTTTCTCCATATAGTGAGTTTTGTATTATTTCCTTATTAATAAGACGACTACAAAGATACGGCAAGCCGAGAGCAATACAAAATAAAATACTAAAATTTTATTTTATTGCCGAGGTGCAACCTATTTAATAAGGAACAGGCGCACACGCATGAAATCAAAGTGCTCCAGAAGAAGTAAATTATTAACTCTGAGAAGAAAAATAACCATTCAGATTAACTACTTTTAAAAAAATGTTTATCTTTATGCCTATAAAATTAATATTTCTATTTAATCAAAATCGAATATGAAGCACAGATTTTTAATTTTACTGGCAATGGCAGTCTCAATGACATCTTTTGCACAACAGAAGCTGGTATATCCTAAGACCGCAAGAGGGAATACCGTTGACACTTATTTTGGCGTTAAAGTAGCTGATCCTTATCGTTGGTTAGAAAACGATACAAGTGCAGCAACAGCAGCTTGGGTAGTTGCTCAAAACAGGGTGACAAATGCTTATCTTTCTAAGATTCCTTTCCGTAAAGCTTTATTGAAACGGTTCACCGAACTAGCGAATTATGAAAAGATTGGTATACCCTTCAAGGAGAAAGGCAAGTACTACTTCTCAAAGCATAACGGATTGCAGAATCAGAGCGTTATTTATGTTCAGGATAATCTGAAAGACACACCACGAGTATTTCTCGACCCTAACAAATTATCGGCAGATGGTACTGTAGCTTTGCAAGGTTACTCTTTGTCGAAAGACGGCAAATATACTGCTTATAGCATCTCTCGTAGTGGTTCCGACTGGATAGAGATTTATGTGATGGAGAGTGCAACAGGTCGTTTGCTGTCCGACCATATCCAATGGGCCAAGTGCACTAATAGTGCAGCATGGTATAAAGACGGATTCTTCTATAGTGCCTATGATGCTCCGGTAAAAGGCAAGGAATTGTCGAATATCAACGAGAATCACAAAGTATATTATCACAAGATAGGTACTCCTCAGTCGGACGACAAACTAATCTATCAGAATCCGAAATATCCGAAACGCTTTTATACTACAGATGTCAACGAAGATGAGACGATTCAATATCTTGTAGAAAGTGGAGCAGGAAACGGTAATGCCATTTATATGAAAGACCTGACCAAAGATGGCAGCGACTTCCAACTCATGGCATCGGATATGGAGTATCAGTACTCACCTTTCGAAAATATCGATAGCAAGATTTATATCTATACTAATTATCAGGCTCCGAAAGGCCGCATTATGGTAACAGACATCAGCCAACCCAACATAAAGGATTGGAAGGAACTCATTCCAGAGTCAAAGAATGTATTATCGGGAATGCAGATAATCGGTGGCAAGCTCTTCTTGACTTACGATAAAGATGCTTCCAATCATGCTTATGTTTATGGCCTCGACGGTAAGGAGATTCAAGAAATCAAGCTACCTTCCATCGGTTCGGTAGGTTTCAGCGGCCGCAAAGAGAGCAAAGAATGTTTCTTCTCTTTTGCATCGTTCACCGATCCGGGTGGTACCTATCAGTATGATATGGACAACAATACCTACAAACTGATTCGCCGACCGAATGTAAAATTCAATCCAGACGAATATACTTCCGAGCAGGTGTTCTTTACGAGCAAAGACGGTACTAAGGTTCCTATGTTCCTTGTATACAAAAAAGGTTTGAAACGCAATGGCAATAATCCTACTCTCCTTTATGGTTATGGTGGATTCAATATCAGCCTCAACCCTTACTTCTCTTCTTCACGCATTCCTTTCTTAGAGGCAGGTGGTATCTATGTACAAGTCACCTTGAGAGGTGGTGGGGAGTATGGCGAAGAATGGCACCAAGCAGGTACGAAGATGAAAAAACAGAATGTATTCGACGACTTTATCAGCGCAGGCGAATATATGATTAAAGAGAAATATACCAATAAGAGTAAACTAGCAATGATGGGTGGTTCGAACGGCGGCCTGCTTGTTGGAGCATGTATGACACAGCGTCCCGACTTATTCAAAGTGGCTATCCCCGAAGTAGGTGTAATGGATATGCTCCGTTATCACAAGTTCACTATCGGATGGAACTGGGCAGGCGACTATGGCACCAGCGAAGACAGCAAAGAAATGTTCGAGTACCTCAAAGGTTACTCTCCTTTGCATACATTGAAGCCTGGAGTGAAATATCCTGCAACATTGGTAGCAACAGCCGATCATGACGATCGTGTTGTCCCTGCACACTCATTCAAGTTTGCCGCAACATTGCAGGCTGATAATGTCAGCAACAACCCAACCATTATCCGTATTGATAGCAAAGCTGGTCACGGTGGCGGCAAACCAATGGCAAAAGTTCTCGAAGAGCTGGCAGATACGAATGCTTTCATCATGTACAACCTAGGAATGAAGTATCAACCTAAGAAGTAATATACTCCTACGACTTTCATCAGTCGTTAACTTCAGCACATTTCCCTATACCACAAAGGATTACGTCGAAAGCGCATCTGTCTTGGTATAGGGAGATATTACATAATAAGCTCAGCGTCAACGCCTTAGGGTCTGACGCGTTTTGTGGCGTAAACCCCTAACGCACTGATATTCACCTCATAAAGCATCCTCACACTATACCATCCTCTAGGGGTTTTAAGATTAAAATTCTGATTATCAGTAAAGTTACAATGAAGATAAGAGTTGGTGAAAGTCGCTGGAGAGAGACTCATTCACCTGCTGCCGCTCCAAGTCTCGACAGCTGACGGTTGAAGTCTCGTGGGCGTACGATATTTGAATCGTTCGCCCTCGAGACTTGGAGTGTCGGCGTTCATTACTTATCTCGTCACCCTACACATCAAGTTGTATTTTTTATAAAGACAATTCTAAAATTTCATAAGTACCTTACCAATGTAACATCAGCATGTTTTCCCGATAACGTGCTTATCGTTTTAGAGAAACATACTGACGTCACAAGCGTGTGATAACCATATCATACGGATTGTTTAACGATATTAAAACTATAGTAACGTAGTACAATCT
>DAIUBN010000019.1:0-26132 GCA_036846645.1 Bacteroidaceae bacterium
GACCCCGGGAGCCAAAGGTATGAATGGGGCTATCGAGAGAGCCGGTGAACTGAGAGATGCTACTCCGGGTTCGGTGATACTTCAGCAGTTTGAGAATCCTGCCAATCCTGCTATCCATGTGGCTACTACGGGTGAGGAGATATGGCGTGATACTGATGGCGAAGTGGCTATCTTTGTGGCTGGTGTCGGTACAGGCGGTACGGTGAGTGGCGTGGGTGAGGCTTTGAAAGCTCACAATCCTAAAGTACAGATTGTTGCTGTAGAACCGGCTACTTCGGCTGTTCTGTCGGGAGAACACTCGGGACCACACAAGATACAAGGTATTGGTGCAGGCTTCATTCCGAAGACCTACAATCCGGCTGTAGTAGATACTATTATTAAGGTAGAAGACAACGATGCCATTCGTACCAGTCGCGAACTATCGAAAAAAGAAGGTCTGCTGGTAGGTATCTCTTCGGGCGCTGCGGTATATGCTGCCACTCAGCTGGCTCTGCTGCCCGAGAATAAGGGTAAGAAGATTGTAGCTCTGCTTCCCGATACCGGTGAGCGTTACTTGTCGACCGTGCTCTATGCCTTTGAGGAATATCCTCTTTAGCGCAGCGACGACATAAAAAGGCAGCATCCGAAATATAGAATGAATTGTTCAAACTATATTCCGGATGCTGTGTTTATATTCCGTAAGAATACAGACAAATCGACTTTGCAGTCGTTCGTCCATTCATTTCAATGCAATAATGAGTTTACGTCTTTGCGTTCAGTATTCCTCTTCATTAAAGAAGAAGTCTTCTTTGGTAGGATAGTCGGGCCAAATATCTTCAATACTTTCATAAACTTCACCCTCATCTTCCATCTCCTGAAGATTCTCAATCACCTCAAGTGGAGCTCCCGAACGCATAGCGTAGTCAATAAGCTCATCCTTAGTTGCAGGCCAAGGCGCATCTTCCAGTTTTGATGCTAATTCCAATGTCCAATACATAGCTAAAAGCAATTTAAAGTTTTGTTCTAAATATATCTTTCTAATTTTTCCGCAAAAGTATAATAAAATCTTCTATATGCAAGTATTATCCCATAAAATTTCATCTGTTTTATTTTCTAAATTAACTTTTCGTGATAAAACGAAAAAGTAATCTGACAAACGATTCATAAATTCCATCAATTCTTTATCAATGGGATGTTGTTCATCATATAAAGTGCAAATACGTCTCTCGGCTCTCCTACAGACTGTTCGACAGATATGAGCCACTGCAGCACCTTTGCATCCGCCCGGTATAACGAAAGCTCTGAGGGGAGGCAATTGACCATTTATGGCATCTATTTCGGTCTCAATACTTTTAACATTTTCGGGAGTAATATTTCTCACTTTTTCAGGTTTCACCTTCGAAAAGTCTGTAGCAAGGCAACTGCATACTTGGAAAAGTTTGTTTTGTATGAAAAGCAGGAACTTCTTATCATGTTCTTCGGTGAGATACGTATAAAGAAATCCTGCGTTGGCGTTCAATTCGTCAACTGTGCCGTAAGCTTCGAGCTGTTTGTCGCTCTTAGAAATACGTGTACCTCCAATTAGTCCGGTTGTACCTTTGTCTCCTGTATGAGTGTAAATGATATTTTTCATGGTATACTTTAATATATAACAAATGAAACAATTAAAAGTTTACGATATAATGCTGTTTTATTCGAGAATGATCGAAAAATATAAGACCGACATCATATAAATCGAATGTGATGCCTATCTGGCTACTGTCTTTAATGGATTTCCAGAAGCACTTGGCATCTTTAGAATATCCTATCCCCTGAATGATGAGCAGCGACTCTGATGTAGCGCTATCGATGAGCGGTAGGCAGATATCTTTGAGCTGCTGCGTGCTGAATCCGGTGCGGACGTATGCTAGATAAGAGCCATCGAATTTTGGAATCTTTCTACCTTCTGATATCAAATAGTTGGCTTTGCGGCACGACATCTTCATATAGTTGAAAGACATCGATTCCTTGCCTACGAAGATGATGTTTTGAGGATGAACATAATTGGCCAGCCGATAGAGCAATCTACGTAGTTTGAGCGTCTCGCCGGCTGCTTGCAGATGCTTGTCGTGCGCTGCTTTGAGCGATTCCTCTTGGTCGAGCAAGTCGGCATAGTCGTAGTAGGGCCATCGCTCGTTGATGACTTCGGTGATGAGTTGGAATGCGAAAGGAGAGTGGACACCATAACCTCGGCGATGTCTGAATCGGAGCAACCAGATAAAAGGACGTCTGAGTAGGATAGGTATCATCATCTGCTATCTTTATTTGTGGCTAGGCACTGAAGCCAACACCTTATAAATGGTTTGGGCAATGACTTTCGAACCTTCTTCATTGGGGTGTATGCCGTCGGGGAAGTAGTCTTTCATACCAGCTGTGGCATGGTGGGTATCGATCACTGTGAGCCGATACTTCCCAGCTACCTTATTAATAATAGGTATGATCTCGTTTTCGATAATCCCGTTGTTGATGTTCCACCGCATTTCGTAAGCCGTAGCCGGATAGCAAAGGTAGATAGTGGGGTGTGACTTCAACTTCTTGAAAGCCTTGACCATTGTCTTCATATCTTTGATGAAGTCTTCTTTGTACTGCCAGTTCTCGGGCTTCGAATCGTTTGTTCCCAACTTGATGGTGACGATATCAGGCTCGTAGGCCAATGCTTCGCTATATGCAGGCCGTTTCATATAAGGATAGCCGCCTCTCAGTATCAGTGTTGAACCGCTCACGCCGAAGTTGCGGACTTCATAGTTCGAGCCCAACAGTCTGCCCAGTACGACAGGATAACTATCGGACTTAGGATTTTTGAGGCCGAATCCTTCTGTGATGCTGTTGCCAACGCAAGCCACTTTGATTACCTTCTGTGCCGATAGAGAGACGACAAAACAAAAGAGTAACAGAAAGGAAGCAATTCTTTTCATTATGACAGGTCTTTTTGTGTTTCTATTTGAGTGCAAAGATAGTTTTTGAAATTAATATTTGAAACTGCTGCCACCCAAAAATTCTCTAAGCAATGACGTAGGTGGTATCTCGGAGTCTTTGATAGGAACAAAGTACTGAAGGAATTTGCGTAGGCGATGTGCCTCGCTGTATTCGGGAGAATCTTTTGGTACACCGATCAAAACAGGTTCGACATGCATTCGGAGTACAGCCAACTCAAATAAAAGAGCAGAATTGAACATCACGTCGGCATTTTCTTGATAGGGGAATATCCACTTGTCTTCTCCAGCCCTTACACTTGGCCAACGAGAGATTGTATCTTGAGCAGAATAGCCGCGATAATTGAAGTCTCGGATGATACGTCTGAGCAACCTATTGTCGGTTGTCGGTATCCAGTTGTGATTGTCGAGCGAGATAGAGGTGAGTGCCGAGACATAGATTCTGAACTTTGTCTCTTCGGGTATTTCGGGAGTCAGAGCAGGATTTAAAGCATGTATTCCTTCTAGTACCAAGACATCATTATCATTCAATTTCAGTGTGTTGCCTTTGAATTCCTTTTTCCCCATCTGGAAATTGAAAGTAGGGAGCTGTACCTCTTCTCCATTCAGCAAGCAATTGATCTGCTTATTGAATAACTTCAGATCCAAGGCATAGAGAGATTCGTAGTCGTACTTCCCGTCTTTATCGAGTGGTGTCTGCTCGCGGTCTACAAAATAATTGTCGAGCGAGACCGGATGAGGCATCAGCCCGTTGGTCATCAACTGCACAGACAGTCGTTTACTGAATGTGGTCTTTCCGGAAGAAGAAGGGCCTGATATCAGAACAACTCTGACTCTACTACCATCCTTATCTCTATTATAAATCATATCGGCTATCTGACCTATCTTTTTCTCTTGCAAAGCCTCCGATATCTTTATGGCTTCTGTGGCTTCTCCTTTAAGACATAGTTCGTTGAATCCTCCGACAGTTGAAACATTCATGATATCTTGCCAACGGCGGTATTCACTGTATACATCGAGCATCTTCTCTTGCTTGATGACATCTTCCAGGACATTAGGATTGTCTTTATTGGGTACTCTCAAGAGGAAACCATCATAATACTTGATGACATCGAATACTTTCAAGTAGCCTGTACTTGGCAGGAGGTTGCCATAATAGTAGTCTATGGTATCGCCTAGAGAATAATAATAGGTATATAGTGTTTTCGAAGTTTCTAATAACTTGGCCTTATCATTCATTCCACGTTCATTGAATATCTTCACGGCATCGGTAGTGTGGCATTCGGTGCGGCGGAATGGGATGTTCATGGCAATCAGTTCCTCCATTCGAGTCTTGATCTTGGTGATATCTTCGTCGGACAAAGATTTGCCGTGACTCAGGTTGCAGAAATAACCTCTCGAAACGGGATGTTCGACATACAGTTTGCTATCGGGAAACAATTCGCTGGTAGCTTTATAAAGTACAAAACAAAGAGAGCGGACATAAGTTCGCATTCCCGACGGATCACGAACATCGAGGAACTCTACATCTTTATTATTATAAACTCGGAAATTTAGTCCTTCAGACTTATTATTTACCTTTGCACTCACCACTTGAAAGGGCAAATTCAAGTTAAAACCAAAATAAATATCTAAAAGTGAGCATCCAATGGGGAAATCTTTATAAAAATTATTATTTTTGCAGTAAATTTGTACCGTTTGTTTCATTGTTTATTTTCTATTAAGTTCTTACTTGATATAAAGTTACTCAATAAATAACTACAGACAAAGGAAAATATATTTAATAAAACATAATATGTCAATTTTCGCTATTTTTAAGCTTTTGGGCTCTCTTGCCCTGCTTATGTTTGGTATGAAAACCATGAGTGAGGCATTACAAAAGCTTACGGGAGACAAACTGCGTAATGTTCTTGGTGCAATGACTACCAATCGTTTCACAGGTCTTCTTACCGGAGCATTCGTGACTGCGACTATCCAATCATCGACTGCCACAACCGTTATGGTTGTCAGTTTTGTCAATGCTGGTCTTCTCACTCTAGCGCAATCCATCAGTGTGATAATGGGTGCCAATATCGGTACTACGTTCACGGCATGGATTATGTCCATCTTCGGTTTCCAAATCAACTTAAGTGATTATGTCTTCTGTCTATTCGCCATAGCTATTCCGCTTATCTTCTCTAAAAAGGGAAACAGGAAGTCTTTGGGCGAATTTATATTTGGCTTCTCATTCATGTTTCTTGGATTGTTCACACTGCGTCAGACGGGTTCTGATATGCACTTGGAGAGCAATCCGATGATTCTTAATTTCATTGATTCTTGTAAGAACTGGGGCGGTCTGTCCATCTTGATGTTCTTGCTTATCGGTGGTGTGCTGACCATGTGTGTTCAGTCTTCGGCAGCTGTTATGGCTATCACGATGATACTTTGTTCGGCTCATCCAGATAGTTTGGACCTGGGTATCGCATTGGTCATGGGTGAGAATATCGGTACAACGATTACTTCTAATATTGCTGCACTGACGGCCAACTCTCAGGCACGAAGAGCTGCATTGTCGCATCTTATCTTCAATATGTTCGGTGTGGTCTGGGTGCTCTGTATCTTCCATCCGTTCATCAACTTCGATAAATATCTAGTGAATCTCGTAGTGCCCAATATGGACGAACATATCAAAGTGACGTTCTATCTTTCGGCATTCCATACCATGTTTAATGTGTGCAACGTACTTATGCTGATATGGTTTATCAAACCATTCGAAAAAATTGTTTGCACGATTATCAAATCTAAAGATGAAGATGAGGAATTCCGTCTTCGTTTTATCTCTTCGGGAATGTTGTCGACAGCAGAGCTTTCTATCTTGCAGGCTCATAAAGAGATTATCTTGTTCAGCGAACGTATTCAACGTATGTTCGGTATGGTTCGCACCTTGCTTCATACCGAGAAAGATGATGAGTTTACCAAACTCTTCTCGCGAATCGAGAAGTACGAATCTATCAGCGACCACATGGAGATTGAAATTGCCAATTATCTGAATCAGGTTTCGGAAGGAAGATTGAGCTCTGAAAGTAAGCTCTCTATCCGCGGCATGCTTCGTGAGGTGACGGAGATAGAAAGTCTTGGTGATAGTTGCTACAATCTGGCTCGTACCATCAGCCGCAGAAAGCAGACCAACATGGACTTCACCGAGCAGCAGTACGATCATATTCATTTTATGATGAAACTTGATGAGGATGCTCTAAGCCAGATGTTGCAGGTACTGGAGAAGACCGAACATCTTGAATCGGAAGTAAGTAAGAGCTATAATGTAGAGAACGAAATAAACAATTATCGTAACCAGTTGAAGACTCAGAATATTCTTGATGTGAACAACAAGCAGTACGACTATCAGATGGGCGTTTACTATATGGATATCATCAGTGAGTGCGAGAAATTGGGCGATTATGTGCTGAATGTAGTTGAGGCTAGTGCTGACGTTAAAGACAAAAAATTGCCTTGACGCTAAATCAACCTTTATATTATAATGAATATAGACAAAAAGAATTTATTAGGCCTCACAGAAGAGGAAGTTACAGAGCGCAGACAAAAATTTGGAGACAATCTGCTTTCTCCCCCCAAACGAGTTTCACCATGGATCTTATATTTAGAGAAATTCAAAGATCCCGTTATACGAATTCTTATCTTTGCGGCTTTCCTGTCACTTATTATCTCTATCATTGAGAATCAATATGCAGAGACGATAGGTATTATTGCCGCCATTCTTTTGGCCACCGGCATCGGATTTATTTTCGAATATAATGCGAAGCGGAAGTTCGATCTGCTCAATACGATAAATGATGATACATTGGTCAAGGTGATGAGAAGTGGACAGGTTCATGAGATTCCTAGAAAAGATATTGTTGTAGACGATATCGTGATATTGGGAACCGGTGATGAAGTGCCTGCCGATGGCACACTCATCAAGGCTGTATCGATGCAAGTCAACGAATCATCTCTCACAGGAGAACCTGTGGTGAGCAAGACGATTTACGAAGAACTCTTCGATAAAGAAGCGACATACGCATCGAACAAGGTGATGAGAAGTACCACGCTTGTAGAAGGATACGGAACAATGATTGTCACCGCCGTGGGTGATGATACAGAAATAGGGCATGTAGCACGTCAGAGTAGCGAAGAAACAGGAGTTCAGACTCCTCTCAATATGCAGCTCGAACGTTTTGCCAAACTTATCAGCAAGATAGGTTTCATTATCGCCGGTCTGGCTTTCGTTATCTTCGTGACCCGCGATCTTTTCATTTTCTTCTCTAACCATCAAGTCAATGGCTGGCACGACTATATGGAGATTGCCCGCATCTGTCTCAACTATTTCATGATGGCAGTGACATTGATAGTCGTAGCTGTTCCCGAGGGACTACCAATGAGCGTCACTCTCAGTTTGGCTCTCAATATGAGAAGGATGCTGAAGACCAACAATTTAGTGCGAAGTATGCATGCTTGCGAAACAATGGGAGCTATCAATGTGATTTGTACCGATAAGACAGGCACGCTGACTCAAAACAGCATGCAGGTTCAATATTCTTACTTCAATGGCAAAGACAACATTGCTTTGGGTGATGATGAGGTGAGCCGGATGATTAAAGAAGGTATATCAGCTAACTCTACAGCCTATCTGGATACCGAAGGCAGTGAGGTGAAAGGCTTGGGAAATCCTACCGAAATAGCTCTGTTACTATGGTTGCATCGTCAGAAGATAGACTATCTTGATATCCGAGAAGGTGTGACTCCTATCAGTGAAGTGACCTTTTCGACAGAACGGAAATATATGGCTATCCTAGTTGATTCGGCTTTGATGCCGGGCAAACGTATCTTATATATTAAGGGTGCACCCGAAATAGTGGGCAGTCATTGCAATCATATCTTGCAGAACTCTACAGCCGAAGATATTGAGCAACACCGTCCCCAACTTAAGAATTGGCTCCTTGAGGCTCAGAATAAAGCGATGCGTACTTTGGCATTCGGCTATAAGATTGTTGATGCTACGGCTACCGACTGTCAACAGCTAGTCAAAGAGAAAGGCTTTACTTTTGTAGGAATGGTGGCCATTGCCGATCCTATCCGTGACGATATAGCCCAGGCTATTGACGAATGTCGCTCGGCGGGTATCGATATCAAGATTGTAACTGGTGATACTACAGGAACTGCTACGGAGATAGCACGTCAGATAGGACTTTGGAATGATAAGACAGATACAGAAGTGAATAGAATCACCGGACCTGAGTTTGCAGCATTGAACGATGAGAAAGCACTTGATAGAGTAGGGAAGCTGAAGATTATTTCTCGTGCTCGTCCTTCGGACAAGCAACATTTGGTGCAGCTCCTTCAGCAACGTGGTGCTGTTGTAGCAGTAACAGGAGATGGAACCAACGATGCACCTGCCCTCAATCATGCTCAAGTGGGATTGTCGATGGGTTCGGGAACATCTGTTGCCAAAGAAGCCAGTGACATTACCCTGCTCGACGATTCTTTCGCAAGTATCAGTACTGCGGTGATGTGGGGCCGGTCGTTATATAAGAATATCCAACGTTTCATTGTATTCCAACTCACCATCAACTTGGTGGCACTTGGCATTGAACTGCTTGGTTCGTTTGTTGGTACCCAGTTGCCGCTTACAGTCACTCAGATGCTTTGGGTGAATCTCATCATGGATACTTTTGCCTCTTTGGCCTTATCGTCTATCCCTCCCACAAAGCTAGTGATGAAGGATAAACCGAGGCGTCTCACCGATTTCATCATCACCCGACCGATGTACCTTAATATATTTACGGTAGGTGGAATATTTCTTGCCATATTGATGGGATTGATTATTTATTTCACTTCGAATGATATCAGCATCACTTCATATCATCTTACAGAATTTTTCACTATCTTCGTGATGTTGCAGTTTTGGAATTTATTTAATGTTCGTGTATTTGGTACATCTGCTCCCGCTTGGAAAGGCTTATCTCATTCTCAAAGCTTCCTTGCCGTATGTGCGTTGATACTTATCGGACAGATTGTTATAGTTCAATTTGGCGGTGCGGTATTTCGTACCGTCCCATTGGATATCTACACTTGGCTCGGTATTATAGGAGCTTCCTCTTTTATTTTATGGACTGGAGAGGTGATGCGTTGGATACAGCGCACAAAAGAAAAAAAGGTATGAAAGAAAAGGATATTAAAAATTTAGTTTTCGATTTTGGAGGTGTATTGGTCGATTTGGACCGCCAGCGTTGCGTCGATCAGTTCCAACAAATTGGTTTGGATAATGTTAATCAGTTGCTCAGTGACTCTTTTAAAGACGGATTCTTTCAAAAGTACGAACTGGGTTTGATTAGTACGGCAGAGTTTCGCGATCATATTCGTTCTTTGTCCGGCAAACCGGTGGCCGATGCTGCTATAGATGCAGCTTGGAACAGCTTTCTTTGCTCTATACCTTCTCACAAACTGGCACTTCTGCTCAAGTTGCGAGAAAAGTATATGGTATACTTGTTGAGTAATACCAACGAATTGCATTGGCAATGGTCGGTCGACAACTTGTTTCCATATAAGGGTTTTGATGTAAGCAGTTATTTCGAAAAGATTTATCTTTCTTTCGAGATGCACCTGGCAAAACCCGATGTCAATATATTCAAGACGATGACCACTGATGCCGGTATCGAGCCTAATGAGACATTGTTTATAGATGATTCTATAGATAACTGTCTGGCTGCAGAGACACTCGGTATTCAATCGTTTGTTGCCAAAAACAATGACGATTGGACACGTCTGTTCGAAGACGAAAGGTAATAGGAAGTAGGGAATAATGGATATCATCAGACAATCATCTTCTATTTCTCCATCTGTTTGTGCTGCTACGATAGGAGCTTTCGACGGAGTGCATCGCGGACACAGGTTTCTTATAGATAGTGTCAAGGAGGTTGCCATGCGGGAGCATTGCATTTCGGCAGTTGTTACCTTCGCTACGCCTCCGCAGCAAGTTATCAATCCTGCATTTCGCCCTCAACTTATCAGTACTTTCGAAGAGAAGATGGAACTATTGGCTGCTATGGGCGTTGATAAGTGTATTGTTCTCGATTTCAATAAACAGCTTGCTGGCTATTCGGCAAAGCAATTCATGAGTGAGATATTGAAGAAACAATTTGGTGTGGCTCATCTGGTGATAGGCTATGATCATCGTTTCGGTCATAACCGCAGTGAAGGATTCTCGGATTATGTTCGTTATGGCAAGGAGATGGGCATGACAGTCGAATCCGTTTCTGCTTTTCAATGGCAAGGTCGTATCATCAGTTCTTCGGTGATACGTCAACTACTCTTAGATGGAGATATTGATGCTGCAAACGATGCGTTGGGCTATCCTTATTATATTAAAGGTGTAGTATCTCAAGGTCGTCAGGTGGGGCGTACCATCGGTTTCCCTACAGCCAACGTCCAGCTCGATAGCAATGATAAGATTCTTCCTAAAGTAGGTGTTTATGCTGTGAGGGTAGAGATAGGCGGAATAAAATATAACGGGATGCTGAACATCGGAAATCGCCCTACAGTTGGTAACGGCGATGATATCAGTATCGAAGTCAATATCTTCGATTTCGATAAAAATATATATTGTTCTCCTATCAAAGTGGCATTCATCAAATATATTCGTTCCGAACAAAAGTTCGCCAATATCGTGGAGTTGGAGAATCAACTCAAATCCGATAAAGCTGCGATTGAAGCTATCTTTGATAGATAGTGAGATCTGCTCCGCTGCTATCTACTTTCAATTCGACTGCTGCACCTTCGATAAGTGGGTAATTGTCGGTGACATGTCCTGTGGGGAATCCAAAACAGATGGGATATTTATAGTCTGCCAAAACTCTGTTGAGAGCCGTGTACATATCTTTATCGTTCATCCATTCTTTGGTATTCATTTTACTCATTTGTCCTATAATCAGTCCCGAAAGATGGTCGAGTACGCCACTCAGCTTGAGGTTGTAGAGTATTCGCTCT
Organism: Bacteroidaceae bacterium; assembly: GCA_036846645.1. GTDB lineage: Bacteria > Bacteroidota > Bacteroidia > Bacteroidales > Bacteroidaceae > JAAYUD01. The sequence goes on from DAIUBN010000019.1 coordinate 10,971, forward strand.
ATGGTGTGGTATTCTTCGTCTACATCTTCTATGAAGAGGATGGTGCCTTTAGCCGGGATATCGTAAGGTGTAGCTCGCAAACCATAATATACGGATAGATTTCCACCCAACAATACTCCTTTGGCGTTGCCCGTATGATTGTTTGGATTGGCGGGCACATGATATTTAGGAAGCTTGCCGTAAAGCATGTCTTTAAGATATTTAAGGCTAGCGTCACTATCAGATTCAATCGTCATTTGCTCTGCCATGGGAGCATGAATTGAGGCAAATCCGTGTTGCTGGATGATGCAATGCAACGCAGTGATGTCGCTGTACCCAATCAGCCATTTCGGCTGTCGACAGAATTTTGTGAAATCAATCTTATCGAGAAATTGCACTACGCCATAGCCGCCGCGACTGCAAAGAATAGCTTTTACGTCGGGATCGTCGAAAGCTAGTTGAATATCAGAAAGACGATCTTGGATAGTGCCAGAGTAGTCGTTGTATGCACCATCGGCATGTGGTTCCAAGAAGGGAGAAAATTTCCAAGATTGAAGTCGTGATATCGCACTATCGAGATTTACTTTGTCTATCTTTCCTGCCGGAGTGATAATAGCAACCTTGTCACCCTCTTTTAGATATGCAGGAAACGTATAGCTCTTATGATAGGTTGGCAATGTCGACGGAGCTATATGATGAGAACAAGAAACAAGTGATAATCCCATTGTGGCTATCAGTGCACAATGAATTATCTTATGATATGAAGAACAAATCATTATTGAATAAATTTTAGCTCGACACCTTTTTTATTTACGTTAAGTTCAACTTCTGCGCCTTCTATCATTGGTCGGTTGTCGGTGACATGTCCGACAGGGAAGTTGAAGCAGACAGGATAATCATATTCTTTCACCAAATCGGCGATGGATTCATAAAGCGATTTGCCTAGTTCATTTTCCATATCGTATTCTGTGAATTGACCTACGATAAGACCGGATAACTTGGCTAAGAATCCGCCTAGTTTCAGTTCGTATACGATTCTTTCGATGGCATGAGGACGTTCTCCGACATCTTCTATAAACAATATGGTTCCCTCTTCGGGAATATCGTAGGGAGTCCCTCTAAGTCCATCGAATACCGACATGTTGCCACCTCTTAAGATTCCTTTGGCAGTGCCTTGCTGATTGAGAGGATGGGCTTCTATATTATAAGTAGGAAGCTGTCCCATGAGTATATCTTTCAAATAATTGCAGCACAAATCATCTTTTGGTTCAACGGTGAGTTGTTTGGCCATCGGTGCATGGAGTGAAGCGATTCCGTAGTGCTGAATCATACAATGAAGTGCAGTAATATCGCTGAATCCAATGAGCCATTTCGGAGATGTCTTGAATTTATCAAAGTTGAGTTTATCGATAAGATGAACAGCGCCATATCCGCCTCTACTGCAAAGTATGGCTCTTACTTCCTCGTCATCCATCGCATGTTGAAAGTCGCTGACTCTTTCTTTGATAGAGCCCGAATAATATCCTTTCGAGCCATCGGCATGTTTTTCTAAATATGGTCGAAGTCCCCAGGATTTCAATCTTTCTATTGCTCCTTTCAGCAACATCTTATCTATCTTACTTGCCGGAGAAATAATGGCAATTTTATCATTCTCTCTCAAAAATGGAGGAAATTTTATATCCATAATTTTTTTATTTTTATCGATTTCCATGTTACAAAAGTACACTAAAATTGCTATTAGAATAACAATTCATTGAGTTTTTAATCGAATAAGTTCTAATTTTAAATTTTTACTTTGATTTTCCTTTAAAATATTCGTCAAAATTCTGACAAAATGTTACATTTGAAATTAAAATAATGTTGAAAACATGCACGTAGTATTTATTTTTTTATGATATTTGCTACAAAATAATCATTATGGAACCGATAAGAACCTTTGGTCAATTAACCGCACATCTTAAATCATCGAATTCGCGGAAACGTATTGTAGTCGTTTGTGCCAACGACGATCATACTCAATATGCTATTCAAAGAGCACTGAAAGAAGGAATAGCAGAATTCATTCTGGTAGGCGATACTACTAAGTTGGAACGCTACCCGGAGTTGAACGATTATTCTCAATATATTAAGAAGGTACATGTAGAAGATCCTGATGAGGCTGCTCGCGAAGCGATAAGATTGGTACGCGCCGGTGAAGCTGATATTTTGGAAAAGGGATTAATCAATACCGATAATCTTCTTCGTGCTGTGCTTAATAAAGAAGAGGGATTGCTCCCACAAGGGAAAGTGCTCACACATATTTCGGTAATGCAGATACCCAATTATCATAAATTGCTGTTCTTCTCAGATGCGGCAGTTATTCCACGTCCAACGCTTCAGCAACGTATAGAGATGATATGGTATGCTATAAATACTTGTCATCATTTCGGTATCGAACAACCACGCATTTCTTTGATACACTGTACGGAGAAAGTAAGTTCAAAATTCCCTCATTCATTGGACTATGTCAATATCGTAGAACTTTGTGAGGCTGGCGAGTTCGGCAATGCTATCATCGATGGTCCGCTCGATGTTCGTACTTCTTGCGAAAAGGCAAGTGCCGATATCAAGGGTATTGTTTCGCCTATCAATGGTGATGCCGACGTATTGATTTTCCCAAATATCGAATCGGGCAACTGTTTCTACAAGGCAGTATCTTTGTTCGCTCACGCCGATATGGCCGGATTATTGCAAGGACCTATCTGTCCGGTGATTCTCCCTTCTCGTGGAGATAGCGGACTTTCTAAATATTATAGCTTGGCTATGGCATGTTTAACTGCAAAACAACGATAAAAAAGTATGAAAATTTTAGCTATCAATCCAGGATCTACATCTACTAAGATTGCTGTATTTCACGACGAACATGTGATAATGCATAGTACTATCCGTCACAAACCCGAAGAAATTGCTCGTTTTACTGACGCAATGGAGCAGTTTGATTATCGTCAGGAATTGGTATTGAAAACATTGGAACAAGAGAATATTCCTTTCGATTTTGATGTTATAGTAGGAAGAGGCGGCTTGATTAAGCCTGTAGAAGGAGGCGTTTACGAAATCAATGAACAGATTTATAAAGATACCAAACATGCAATGTGCAAACATGCTTGCAATTTAGGTTCGTTGATTGCCGATAGTTTGGCCAAAAGATTGCCCAACTGTAAAGCATTAATGGCCGATCCTGGTGTTGTAGATGAGTTGGATGACATCGCTCGTATCAATGGCTGTCCTTTAATGCCACGTTTCACTATCTGGCATGCTCTGAATCAACGTGCTATAGCTCGTCGCTTTGCCAAAGAACACAATACCCATTACGAAGATCTTGATTTGATCATGTGTCATCTTGGTGGCGGTATTTCATTGGCAGTACATAAGCATGGTAGAGCTATCGATGCAAACAACGCATTGACCGGTGAAGGACCTTTCTCGCCTGAGCGTTCAGGGACACTCCCCGTTGGTCCATTAATCGATCTATGTTTTAGTGGAAAATATACTCATGCTGAAATGATTCAGTATGTGACGGCTAAGAGCGGACTTTTAGCTCATCTTGGTACAAACGATGTCTCTTTAATCGTTAAACGTATCGAAGAGGGTGATGAACATGCTAAATTAGTGCTCGATGCGATGATTTATCAAATAGCTAAAAGCATTGGTGGACTAGCACCTGTACTCTATGGCAAAGTTGATGCAATTATTTTGACCGGAGGTATCGCTTATAGCGAATATGTGATAAAGAAATTGGTAGAAAGAATTGAATTCATTGCTCCAATTTATGTTTATCCGGGCGAAGATGAACTGACTGCATTGGCAATGAATGCACTTAGTGCAATGAGAGGCGAAATACCTATTAAAGTTTATAAATAAATTCACTGTATCTCTTGATAACTTCCAACAGGAAGTGTTTCTTCATGAAGCACACAATTCGACGTGAGTCGAGTTGTGTGTTTGAAATCGAATTAAAAAACAATCATATATATACTATGAAAATTAATTGAAACAACGTTTGGCGATAATCTTTGTTCTATTTAAATAGATTCAAATGATTATCGCTTTTGTTATTCTTTTTCATACCATATTATATATAGGGCTCACGTTCTTGTTATCCTGCCCAATTCTGTCTGTCCAGGTTGCGATAGCCTATTGCTTCCTTCAGGTGATAGGGCTTGATATTTTCCGAGTTATCGAGGTCGGCAATTGTTCGGGCTACTTTCAAAATACGGTCGTATGCTCTAGCCGATAAATCGAACATTTCCATTGCGTTTTTCAACATTTTCAGTTCATCAACTTCGAGATGAGCATACTTCTCTAAAAGTTTTGAATTCATTTGAGCATTACAATGGATAGAGGGATAGTCGGCATATCTTTCTTCTTGAATCTTGCGTGCCGTGATTACTCGTTGGCGAATCTCTACACTGGTTTCACCTCTTCGTGCATCTGATATCTTATCGAAAGGAACAGGCACTATTTCTATCTGAATATCAATTCGGTCGAGTAACGGGCCTGATATTTTATTGAGATATTTTTGTACTTGTCCCGGTTGGCAGGTACATTGTTTCGTTGGATGGTTGTAGTAACCGCAAGGACAAGGATTCATTGAAGCTACCAACATAAATCCTGCCGGATAGTCTATACTGTATTTTACCCTCGAAATACAGATCTTTCTATCTTCAAGGGGTTGCCTTAGTACCTCGAGCACACTTCTATTAAACTCAGGTAGTTCGTCTAGAAAAAGAACACCGTTGTGCGAAAGACTTATTTCGCCTGGCTGCGGATAGACACCTCCGCCAACCATGGCTACTTGTGAAATGGTATGATGGGGGTCCCGAAACGGGCGCGTAGTGATAAGCGAAGTATTTCTGTCGAGTGTACCTGCAACAGAGTGAATCTTGGTTGTTTCTAAACTTTCTCGAAGAGATAAAGGTGGCAATATAGATGGCAGTCGCTTGGCCATCATCGATTTGCCACTACCTGGTGCACCAATCATAATGAGATTATGTCCACCAGCAGCTGCCACTTCTAGTGCTCGCTTCACATTCTCCTGTCCTTTGACATCCGAAAAATCGTAATCGAAGGAATCTTGTTTGGCTTCAAACTCTTTACGGGTATCGACATAAGTAGGTTCAAGTTCTTTCTTATCTAGAAAGAAATCTATCACCTCTCTGATATTAGAAACCCCATAAACTTTTAGTTTGTTGACAACTCCTGCTTCACGGGCATTCTGCTTGGGCACAATCAATCCGTCGAAGTGTTCTTCGTATGCTTTGATAGCAATAGGAAGAGCTCCTTTGATAGGGAGTATCGAACCATCCAGGCTAAGTTCGCCCATCATCATATATTTACCAAGTTTGTCAGATACGATAAGTTCGCAGGCGGCCAATAGTCCAATGGCGATGGGCAAATCGTATGCAGACCCTTCTTTTTTGATATAAGCAGGTGCCATATTGACGATGGTATTCATCACCGGAAGTTTGTAATTGGATTGTTGCAAAGCACAAATGATGCGTTGATGACTTTCTTTGACCGCAGAATCGGGAAGTCCGACCAGATAGAAACAGCATCCACGAGAAGAATTAACTTCGATAGTAATCACTATGGCGTCGATTCCTTCGACGGCGGCTCCAAAGACTTTTGTAAGCATAGAGATAATAAGGTTAAGGTTATATAATTAATTAGTTAATCAGGGTATTGGTTATCGAACGCACTATTTTATTGCAATCGATATCTGTCGTTTCAAAACATCACCTTTCATGTCTCTTGCAAGGATAACTCCGTCGGGAGCAATTAAGAAATATGAAGGAAGAGTTGTCACGGCATATTGGTTGATAATTGCTGAATTGAATCCATTAAAGTCGCACAGTTGCATTCCTTTAATCGAATCTTGTTTGATCGCTTGTTTCCATTGTCCCTTGTCTGTATCGACAGAGATGCCGACAAAAGCAAATTTAGGATTGCCATGGAATTCGCTATATAATTGTTTCATTTCAGAGATAGATTCTGCTTTGTTGTTAACCCACGAAGCCCAAAAGGCTAATAAGACATATTTATCCTTCAATTCGATGGATGAGCGAGATATCGAAGCACCAAATTCGTTGGGCAAAGAGAAATTGGGTGCAATTGCTCCCATTCTGGATTTTTCCCATCTAGTGATAAAATCGGAAAGGAGGACTATCTGAGGAGTGTTCTTCAGAGATTTACTGAGCTTGCTAATGACACTTTTAAGATGGGGATAATCGGGATTCATTTGGTGGACAAAGAATTTATCAATCAAATAGAGATTCACCAGGGAGTTATCATTTTTGACAATGAAGTCTTCTACCATTGGTTTGAGAAGGTCGACAGTATAGTTGTTCGAAAAATCTAATTGTTCGAGCAATCCTTTTTTCTTCAACTCTTTCTTGAATTCTTCAAAATCGTCGTTATAATCGTTGCCTGTTACTTTAAGTGTATAAAGTCTTAGGGCATCACCTTTTATTTTAATATGGTCGTTCTTTTCAAAGTAAATAGGATATTCGGCATTGTTGATAGATAAGTAGGCTGCCGATAAGGTATCAACATGTATTTGAGTATCGAACTGGCCGTTGTGAACTGCAATCGTATCAATATAGTCGAAAGAACCGTCTTGTCCATAAAGATATATAGAACTTGCCGACAGTCCTTTTATTTCGCCACTGATATGCACCAGACCTTTCTTCTTGCCACACGATGCCAAGCAGAGTACCAATAATAATAATATGCTGATTTTACTTCTCATATAATATATAACGAATTGACCTGCGAAAGTAAGGATTAAATTGATAATAAAAAAGGAAATGCCCGTCAAAATGTTGACGGGCATTAACAATATAAGTTTTTAAGTTAGAACTTGCTTATTTTACAAGGCTGCCGAAAGTAGCGTTAGTGAAATATTTAGCAAATTCAAGGTCGCTAGCTGCTTTTTTAGCTAAAGAAGAGTTCTTATTGATAGCGCTCTTCAAGCTTTCCATTACCATAGAACTATTGTCTGTGCGAGCACCGAGAATAGCCATCAAGTAGTCTGTGTAAGAATCAGGGTTAGTAACATTAGATAATGTAGTCTTTGCTTTGTTATAATCCTTAGTCAGGATTTGAGCTAAAGCTGCACTATTTGTCTTTGTATCACCAAAAGCACTAACTGCTTTGTCATACTGACCTTGAGCAATATAAAGGTTACCAAGAGCTTCGTTAGATTCAGGAGCAGCAGTTGCTTTACTCAAATAATTCTCAGCTTCAGTCTTGTTGCCTTTCAATAGAGCTACCAAACCTAAGTTGTTATCAACTTCTGGAGCTTCTTTCAAACTTGCAGCTTTGCTGAAGTAAGATTCTGCTTTGTCTGTATCGCCATTAGCGTAAGACAAGTTACCTAGGTTGTTGTAAGCACGGTAATCGTTAGGATATAACTCGGTAGCCTTTGTATAGATAGCTTCTTTCTTTGCTTTATCGTTGGTAAGAGTTGCAGAATAAAGTAACTCTTCAACATTCAATTTAGAAGGATCGTCGTTTGCCAAGCTTGCGATTTCTTCGTCAGACTTACCGATATTCTGGTAGTTCAATGACAGACGAGAACGTCTCAGTTGAGGAAGAACGTCTTTTGCGAGTTTAGAATAAACGGTAGAGATGTTACGGATTTCTGTTTCTCTTTGAGCTGGATCTTGATACATTGAGAGAACGCGAAGGATTAAGTCCTTATCTTGTAAATCTGATTTAGAAACGAGTTCTTTGAATCCTTCCCAGTCTTGAGCTGTATATTTAGAATCTACAGAAGTATTTAATTTACTTCCTTTAAGTTGTTTGTTGATCAACTTTGTAGTATTCTTCTCACGATTCTTAGAAAGAGTAGTATTCAAGCTTACACCACCATCAGGAGAAGCGTATGAAGAAACCTCCACATTGTCAACTTTCTTAGTAGAATCTTTAGAATAAGCAGCTACTTTCTTGTTGAAGTCCTTAGCAGCCTTCATTTGGTTAGCACGAATATTAGCTTGTTGGATAAGGAACATAATTTGGTCGTTCAAAGTATCATTGGTGATACGAACGAAATTGTCTTTACCAAGAGCTGTATTAGAAGAAGTCAATGTGTTGTTTACCAGTTCAGAAGTAGAAATAACACCATCAGCTACTTTTACATCAGGAATAGAAATTGTTTTGCTTCCTTTTTTTGCATTGAAAGTCAAATACAATTCAGATTTAGCCATTTCAGGTACATACTTGAAGTTGGCTTTCATGGTATAATTACCACCCATCTTGTAAGAAATTGTCTGGTTATTGCCTTCAACTTTCTCGCCTTGGAAATAAGCAGGAGTTGATTTAGCTTCGCCACCGTTCCATTTCAATACTGGAGTAACTTCTACTGTAGCATTCTTTTTGAAGTACTTTACAGGGAATTTACCATTGATTGTAACTGGCACCTGACCACCTACAGCTTCAAGAACCTGAGGAGTGCAAGTGAAGTAATCGGGTGATAGAGCACCCATCTTGCTGCTGCATGAGCAAAGTGCTAATACAGCAAATGCCAACAATGGCATAAAAAACTTCTTTGTCATTTGGTTTATTAAATTTACGTTTGAAAATTAGTCTTATTAATTAATGTCTTTCTCTTTAATGTATCGTTGACAAAGATAGTGCATTTATGTTAATTTATCATTTTATTCTTATTATTATTCCTCAATAAATGCTAAAAGCTACTATTATCCTCATTGTTTTTTTCATATTTCAGGTTTCTTGGGTGGTGATGAAGTATTTCTTCTTTCAGCATAGACCTGTCAATATGTGTATAAATTTCTGTTGTCGCAATACTCTCATGTCCCAACATGCATTGGATAGCTCGAAGATTGGCACCACCTTCTAATAAGTGAGTAGCAAAAGAGTGTCGAAATGTGTGTGGACTTATTGTCTTAGTGATTCCAGCTTCTTTGGCATACAATTTTATCATATGAAAAATCATGATTCGTGAAAGATTCTTTTTCAATCGTGCACTGATGAACACATAATCTTCATAACCTTTCTTTATGTTGATTAATCTCCTGTCCATTAGATAATATTTGATTTCTTTGATTGCACGCTGAGAAATCGGTACTAATCTTTCTTTTTGCCCTTTTCCTTCTACTCTGACGAATTCTTCATCAAAATACAAATTGGAAAGTTTGAGATTACATAATTCCGATACTCGGAGACCACAACTATATAGCGTTTCTAAGATGGCTCTGTTTCTTTGCCCTTCTGCCTTACTTAAATCTACTGCGGCAATGATACGGTCTATTTCTTCTACTGTGAGCACTTCTGGAAGGTGCATTCCAATTCTAGGTCCTTCGAGCGATTCGCTAGGATCTGTTTCAATAAAATCTTCTAAATACAAGAAACGATAGAATGAGTGAATACCCGAAATAATTCGTGCTTGGGAGCGAGGATGGATGCCGATATCGTGGAGACCTGCCACAAACTGCTCCAGTTTGTCTAACGTTACATCTAGCAAATCTGTTTGTTCACCTTTTAGAAAATCTATCAGTTTACTCAAATCTTGTAGATAAGCATCTACTGTGTTGGGTGATAAAGCTTTCTCCAACACAAGATATTGTTTATATCTAGTGACGATAGTTTTTGGCTTAGTTTTTTTATTATCAGTACTTTTATTGTCAGATATCATTTCTTTTTCTTAATTTTGCACGATTATTCGATTATCAGTAAACAAAAGTACAAAAATCGGGAGAAAGTAGCAATGAAGATACAGATTATCAATGGTCCAAACATTAATTTATTAGGCAAACGTGAGCCATCCATTTATGGAAACAGAACGTTTGAAAGCTGTTTGGAAGAGCTTCGAAAGAAGTATGCCGATATTCAGATTGAATATTATCAGTCCAATGTAGAAGGTTTGCTTATCGATTGCATTCAGCAATGTGGTTTTTCTGTTGATGGAATAGTATTGAATGCCGGCGCCTACACCCATACTTCTATTGCACTTCAAGATGCTATCCGTTCTATTACTGCACCGGTAATCGAAGTTCATATATCGAATGTTCATTCAAGGGAGTCTTATCGGCATGTGTCGATGATAGCTCCTGCTTGCAAAGGAGTGATTGCCGGATTCGGATTGCATTCTTATGATTTGGCTATTCAGGCGTTGCTTGCTGACAAATAGATAACAAAGAGACGAATTATTTCGAGAGATGAAAGAGACGGATGCGATAGAAGATTATATACTGAGCCATATTGATAAGGAGAGTGATTATCTGCAAAGGCTTTATCGCGACACTTGTGTCAATCTATTGCGCCCTCGAATGGCATCAGGTCACATACAAGGCAGGATGTTGAAAATGTTTGTACAGATGATTCGTCCCGAAAATATACTAGAAATAGGAACTTACAGTGGCTATTCTGCTCTTTGCATGGCTGAGGGATTAGGAGAAAAGGGTCATTTGTATACTTTGGAGATAAACGATGAGCAAGAAGACTTTACCCGTCCTTGGATAGAAGGTTCTGCATTTGCTCAGAAGATTGATTTCATCATTGGTGATGCCTTGGACGTAGTGCCCAAGATGGATATAATGTTTGATATGGCCTTTATTGATGGTGACAAGCGGCACTATATCGAATATTTTGAAGTGGTGATGAAGAAATTGAATAAAGGTGGCTATATATTGGCCGATAACACATTGTGGGACGGACATGTATTGTCAACTCCTCCGGAAAGCGATAAGCAGACTTGGGGTATTATGGATTTTAACGATTATCTTACGAACGATCCTCGCATCGAAAAGGTTATTCTTCCTTTGCGAGATGGTCTGACAGTTATTAGAAAATTATAATAAGATAGATTATGGAAATTACGAGACAAAATAAAATAGCACGTTTGCTACAGAAGGAACTTAGTGAGATGTTCCGCCAGCAAACCAATAAATTGCATGGTGTATTGATATCAGTCAGTGCAGTAAGGGTGAGTCCTGATATTAGTTATGCTAGAGTGTATATTAGTGTGTTCCCTTCGGAGAAAAGTGAAGAACTACTCAACAATATCAATGCGAATATCAAATCTATCCGCTATGAGTTGGGTACCAAAGTACGTTATCAACTTCGCATCATTCCCGAATTGAAATTCTTCCTTGATGATTCATTGGATTATATAGATAATATTGATTCTTTACTGAAATGAACTTTCCTTTTTATATAGCTAAACGTTATCTGTTTTCTAAGAAAAAGCACAATGCTATCAATGTTATATCGGCAATTTCGGTATGCGGCGTAGCCTTGGCAACTATGGCTCTTGTCTGTACTTTATCCGTTTTTAATGGTTTTCAAGATATGGTGGCCAAGTTTTTCACTTCTTTCGATCCTGAGTTGAAAGTGACAATCAAAGAAGGTAAGGTGTTCAAACCTTCTGATGCTCACTATAAAGAGTTGAAACAACTTGCCGAGGTGCAGGTTTGTACTCAGACTCTCGAAGAAAATGCGATGGTGCAGTATAAGGATAGGCAGACGATGGCTATTATTAAAGGTGTTCAGGAGAACTTCGAGAAACTTACATCTATTGATAGTATATTAATAGGTAATGGACTGTTTATGCTTCATGATACCATTGCCGATTATGGTGTGATGGGTGTTGAATTGGTGGCCGATCTGGGCTGTGGCATCCAGTTTCTCGACCCACTTCAAGTATATGTTCCGAAGCGAGATACTCCGGTAGATTTGGTCAACCCCTCCAATTCGTTCAATATGGAATATCTATATTCACCGGGTGTGGTATTTGCTGTAAAGCAGCGTAAGTATGATAGTCAGTATATCATTACTTCTCTAAAGTTTGCCCGAAGGCTGTTGAACTATACAGATGAGGTTTCGGCTTTGGAATTGAAACTGACCAGTAACGCCAATATAGACAAAACGAAAGAGAAAATAGAGAAACTTGTTGGACCGAAGTTCACTGTTAAGAATAGGTATGAACAGCAAGAAGATGTCTTCAAAATTATGAAGATAGAGAAGTTCATGTCGTATCTGTTTCTTACCTTTATACTGCTGATAGCTTGCTTTAATGTCATCGGTTCTTTGTCTATGCTAATTCTCGACAAAAAAGATGATGTTGAAACGTTACGGAGCATGGGAGCCAATGATAAAACGATATCTCGGATTTTCTTATTCGAGGGCCGACTTATTTCTGTCTTCGGTGCAGTACTTGGTATTGCTTTAGGACTGTTGCTATGCTACCTGCAGGTAGAATATGGTTTAATCCAATTGGGAAATGGTGGCGACAACTTCATCGTGAAGGCCTATCCGGTAAGTGTTCATGCTTGGGATATAGTAGGTATCTTCTTTACTGTCATAGTTGTCGGTTTCCTTTCTGTTTGGTATCCCGTTCGTTATCTATCACGGAAAATGTTGAAATAAAAAGATGGAATTAAAACAGATTTATACATCCGATGCTGAGTATTATTCATTTACTGAAAGGCTGTTGACAGATTCTTTTCCTCAGAATGAATATAGGGACTTATGTGATTTTCGCAAGTATACTGATTCCAATCCTTTATTTCATAACAATATTATCTTTGAGAAAGAAAAGCTTTTAGGATTCATTACTTATTGGGACTTTCCACATTTTGTTTATGCTGAGCATTTTGCGATTGATAAATCTTTCCAGGGTAGAGGCTATGGTGCCTTTTCTCTCTATCTGCTCAAAAAGGTGATTTCAAAACCTATTGTGTTGGAAGTGGAGCTTCCTATCAATACTCAATCTATCCGTCGTATTAAGTTCTATCAACGTCAAGGTTTTATCCTTTGGAATAATTATTACGAACAGCCTCCTTATCGGCCTACTGATTCTTCATATCCTATGTCTATTATGTCGTATGGCAATATGAATGGAATTGTAGATTTTCAAGAAGTTCGTGGTACCATATATAAAGAGGTATATGGTGTTGATTTGTAATTTTTTTCATATAGTTTTTGAAAAAAGTGTGATTGTAACATCTTTGTAATATACTCTACTTACCTTTGCTTTCGAAATAGGTTAAGTTTATATTACAATTAAAAAATTACATTGATGAACAATTCATTTTTTAGTCGTTTCACTCCAAAGGAGCCAAAGTTCTTTCATTTGTTGAAGCAGCTTTCTGATGTGTTGCTATCTGCATCCAACCTCCTTACAGAAGCAATCAAATGTACCACTCAAGAGGAACGGATGAATTATTACCGGAAAATTAAGGAAGAAGAGCGTAAGGGAGACCAACTTTCTCATAAAGTGTTTGAGGAATTGAGCACTTCATTTATTACTCCATTTGATAGAGAAGATATACATCTTCTAGCTGATTATCTGGATGATGTTATCGATAGGGTAAATAGCTGTGCCAAACGTATTGCTATCTACAACCCCAAGAAAAATGTGGCAGATGCGCCTGCTTTGGTAGACGTTGTTTTAAAGGGTGCTCAATGTATCGTTCAGGCGATGGAAGAACTCGAAGCTCTCCGCAAAAACGCCATCCATCTGAAAGCTCGTTGCAAAGAATTGCACGATCTCGAAAATCAAGCCGACGATATCTACGAATTGGCTATTATCCGTCTCTTCGATGAAGAGAAAGATGGAATAGAAATTATCAAAACAAAAGATATCCTTTATGAATTGGAAAAAGCTACTGATGCTGGCGAAAGAGTAGGGAAGGCCTTGAAGACGATTATCGTGAAGTACGCTTAATTTATAGCTGATATATAATATGATAATACTGATTTCAATTATAGTATTAGGGTTGATATTCGATTATATCAACGGATTTCATGATGCGGCGAATTCTATCGCTACAATTGTATCGACCAAGGTACTTACTCCTTTTCAAGCTGTAATTTGGGCAGCATTCTTCAATTTTGTAGCATTCTTCATCTCTAAATATATCATTGGAGATTTTGGAATTGCCAACACTGTATCTAAGACTGTTTATCAGGAATATATTACATTACCAATCATTCTGGCAGGTGTTATCGCTGCTATTATCTGGAACTTGTTCACTTGGTGGAGAGGTATACCTTCTTCATCTTCTCATACCTTGATTGGTGGTTTTGCGGGATCGGCAATTATGGCTAATGGCTTTCAGGCTATTCATTCTGCAATCATTATCAAGATTGCTGCATTTATTTTCCTTGCACCGTTCATTGGTATGTTTATTGCCCTTATCTTTTCGTATATAGTACTCTACATTTGCCGCAATGTCTCTCATCTTCGTGCCGAAGTATGGTTTAAGAGACTTCAGTTGGTTTCGTCTGCCCTATTTAGTGTAGGACACGGACTCAACGATTCGCAGAAGGTAATGGGTATCATCGCAGCAGCTATGATAGCGGCTCATCCATTGGGCATAGGCATGGGAGTTAAAGTGATAGATGATATTCCCGATTGGGTAGCTTTCTCTTGTTTTCTCGCCATATCTATCGGTACAATGTCTGGCGGATGGCGTATTGTGAAGACTATGGGATCGAAGATTACCAAAGTGACTCCTTTCGAAGGTGTTGTTGCCGAAACAGCTGGTGCTATGACACTTTATATCACTGAATACTTAAAGATTCCTGTAAGTACTACTCATACTATAGCTGGTTCTATTGTCGGAGTTGGTGCAAGCAAACGTCTTTCGGCAGTGCGTTGGGGCATTACTAAAGATTTAATGGTGGCATGGATTCTTACCATACCGGTAAGTGCATTGCTCGGAGCCGGAATCTATTTGATTTGTAGTTTGCTCTAGGCATATCGCCTAAATAAGAAATTGTGATGACACTGAGGAACAGTAATAGTTCTTCGGTGTCATTTATTTTGTATAGGGCTTATAAGCCTTTTAGGCCCTATACTAACTAATTAAAAATAAATTTCGTCCCTCATTTATTTTGTACTGCGTTCGGTTTGCACACTTTGGCTATGCCCAAGATAAGCTGCACCTCAGCATTAAAAATAAATTTCGTTCCTCATTTATTTTGTACTGCGTTCGGTTTGCATTATCTTTGTCTCCCAAATTAATACTAACAATCTGATATGATTATGAAAAGGTTTGGCATATTTTTGCTGGTGTGTTGTTGCTATGTGTCAGTAATTTTGGCACAAAGTGGAAAACCTCTTGATTTGAAAGAGGTAGTGGATGGTAAGTTTTCGGCTCAAACGGTACGTAATGTAAT
>DAIUBN010000020.1:0-25008 GCA_036846645.1 Bacteroidaceae bacterium
GGCAGATTCATGCCTCAAGTAATCAACACATTTATTGCGAACAAGAGAATACATATAACTTGTCCAATTGGTATTTTCAGATTGTTTAAAAACGAGCCAAGTTTGTTCAAATCCATCAGCAATAATATCCCGACACACTTCCTTATCACCTATCATCTGAAAGGCAAAATAGTAGAAGCGAGAATAATTCTGCTTAAAGAACAACTCAAACTCGGTATCTCTTTCCAATCTTAAATAATTAATAAAAGTCCCTTCAAAGAAGTTTTATACCTAAACCTTCTCTGATATGGTGTATTTTGTGTTGATTAACTCTATCTTGACATAATGGCGACAAAAGTAACACTTTTATTATTAAATTAAAAAAATCTTTCTAATTCTTTTCTCTTTATGATACAGAAAAAGAATTAGAAAGATTCAATTAATAGCTGAAATCAAGTCTACTTTTATTTCTTAACTATCTTCATTGCCCATCCGCCACCTTGGGTCATGTTGATGGTGAGCTGACGATTGGCAGGTATTTCGATTTCGCTCTTCAGATAGTCGGATGCCATCTTATCGGCATTTGGTCCATCGCTGAAGACTTCGCCAACAAAGTTGCCTTTGCCAAGGAATGATAAATCGAGTGTAAGTGAGCGAGCATTCCAATCGGTGAGGGCACCTACATACCAAGTACTGCCGTGACGGCGAGCAATGGCGACATACTCTCCTATTTTGCCATCGAGTGGACGAGTTTCATTCCATACTGTTGGAACTGCCGAGATGAAATCGGTGCACTGCTGCTCACGTTCGTAATGGGTTGGCGAGTCGCAAAGCATATTGAGCGGGGAAGTGAAGACTACATATTCTGCCAACTGATGACAACGAGTGCCCTGACTCATCGGGTCGCTATTGACTGGACGATATGTATCGCGAGTGGCATTACGCATTGCTCCCTGAGTATAGTCCATAGGACCGGCTACCATTCTAGTGAAAGGTATGGTCACATCATAAACTACCTGATCGGCATTCTTAAGTTCTCCCCATTTCATTTGTTCCAAGCCATGAACACCTTCGAAGTTGATGACGTTGGGATAAGTGCGGTTTAGTCCGGTAGGTTTGTATGTTCCGTGGAAGTCGCACATCAAATGATACTTGGCAGCAGTAGCCGCAGCTCTATAATGAAAGTCTACCATCGGTTGGTCGTCATGATCCATAAAGTCGATCTTGAATCCTTTGACTCCCATCTCCGAGTAATACTTGCAGACATGTTCCATATCTCTATTGAAAGCATAATAGCCGGCCCATAATATAATGCCGACATTTTTAGATTTGGCGTAGCTGATAATTTCTTTCAAGTCTATCTCAGGTACTACCTGAAACAAATCGGCTTGTTTGTTGACAGCCCAACCCTCGTCCAGAATCACATATTCTATCTTGTTTTTGGAAGCGAAATCGATATAAGCCTTGTAGGTCTCGGTATTGACACCAGTCTTGAAATTGACATTGTAGATGCCCCAATCGTTCCACCAATCCCAAGCCACTTTGCCGGGTTTAATCCAAGAAGTATCAGCAAAGCGTGCCGGAGCAGCCAAACGATAGACCATATCATTATTCAGCAAGTCCTTATCTTGAGGAGCTACACTGACGATGCGCCATGGAAAATTGGTTTGTCCTTTGCATTTGGCAATATAATCTTCGCGAGAGTTGACCATTCTTTGCAACATATTGTGACCACCCTGAACCGTTTCTTTTGGATAAGTAGCAAATACGCCCTTCAAGGTCTGGCTCTTATCTTCGTTGCGAACATACATACCGGGATAATTTTCGAGGTCGGACTCGGCAATGCAAAGTTTCACACCACCCTCGGCTTCTACCACCATCGGAGTGAATGCAAGACGATTAGGGTCAAGCTGAGAAAGAGCGGTATGAGTATAAGTATTCTCGAACGAATTGTTGAACTGCCTTTCTATGGGCTGTTTATTGTCTCTTACGTAAGGAATAAATGTCTGCCAGTCTTTTGCAAAATTAAAGGTAGCCACTTCGTTTACGACATTGAAATCTTTCTTCGCAGCAGAGATAAAGCGATAGGCCATCCCCTCATTATAAGCACGGAATATCAAGCTGAAGTTCTCCTTAAATGTAAGGGCCAGTTCGTTGTAGTTGTCGCTAATCTTATCTTTTTTGTAAGCAAAAGCAGCAATAACACCGTTATGACTTGAAGTTTTGGCCGACTTCAGTTTGGAATTGATACCGAAGGATGTTTTACCTTCCAACTGCATCGCAATAGGAGAAGCCGCCAGCATTTCATTGCCCTGATACGACAGTGAATAAGAGAGCGCTTTACCTACATTAATTGATACATTCAGTTTGCCATCAGGCGATTTGAGTTGATAAGTTTTCTGAGCGAAAGAAAACGCACAACAAAGCAAAAGAGCAAGCACGAGAGATAACTTTTTCATGTATTGTCTGTTTATTAAATAATAATTTTTGTATTGTCTGTTGTAAAAGTAATCAATTCATTACAAATAAACCAATCTATTATCAGAAAACTCATTGTTGAGTAAACGAAGGATGAACTTTCTCTACAACAAGCTGCTTGCCAAGTTCGAATTTGCCTTGCAAACGAATATCGCGAGAAGAAGCACCGACTATCACTTGATAAGTGCCCTTATCGGCTATCCAAGCTTCAGCCGTCTGATTGAAAGAGGCCAAGTCTTTAGGAGTTAATGTAAATGTCAATATCTGACTCTCTCCCGGTTGCAACAGACGTGTCTTGGCAAAACCTTTCAATTCTTTGACAGGCTTATCGATAGTACCCTGTGGAGCTGCCAAATAGAGTTGAGCCACTTCTTTTCCCGCACAATTGCCTGTATTGGTAATTGTTACTTTTGCTGTCAGTGTTTTGGCAAACTTATCGCTGCTTAGTTTCAAATCAGAGAACTTAAAGTCGGTATAGGATAGTCCAAAGCCGAATTCGTATGAAACAGGAGTTTGCTGTTTGTCGTAAGCCCGATAGCCCACAAAGATATCATCTTTATAATAAGCAATCTTCGGATTGTTTGTCGGTTCGCCAGGGAAATACTTGGCAGCCGGACAATCTTCGTATTTCTTGATGAACGACATGCTCAGTTTACCGGAAGGATTGACCTTACCGTTGAGCACATCGGCTATAGAATTGCCTACCTCCTGACCAGGTTGCCATGCCACCAAGATACCATCGACCTTGTTTTTCCAACTTTCGGTTTCGATGCCAGTACCAATATTGAGCACAACAATAACCTTCTTGCCTACACGATGAAAGACGGCAGCAGTTTTGTCTATCAAGTTTTGTTCATCATTGGTCAACTTAAAGCCACCTTCAATCTTCTCATCGTGGCCTTCGCTTGTCTCACGAGCAATAGTTATTATTGCCACATCGTTTTGAGAAGCGATACGATTCATGGTAGCCTCATCAAAATCGGGAGCAGCCGAATGATAATAACTTGGAGAAACAATTAAAGCATGATAGTAGTCGCTTAAAGAAGAGTCGATCGTTAGTCCTGCATTTTTCAGTCCTTCGTCCAGAGATACAATGTAGGCTTCGTTGACATCTCCACTACCTCTACCGCCGGGCAATGTATTGTAAGAAGCTGCCCCCATCAGAGCTACACTTTTTACATTAGATAATGGAAGTGCTTTTTCTTTATTTTCAAGCAGTACCATACCTTCTGCACCAGCCTGACGAGTGAGTAAGGCATGAGCTTTCAAATCGGGATTATTGGAGAAGGCATAATTATTCTGTGTCGGCGATTTATACAGTACCATCAGAATACGTTCGAGAGCTTTATCTACAACCTCCATCTTGAGTTGGCCACTCTTGATAGCTGCTAATAAATCGGCACGTTGCACATCATCACCCGGCATAAGCAAGTCATTGCCCGCTGATATCTGAGCAACGACATCGGTCTTATTGGTAGATTTATAAAGTCCACCGCCCCAATCGGTCATCACTAATCCTTTGAAGCCCCATTCATTTCTTAGTATATTGGTGAGCATATCGTAGCGTTCGCAAGTGAAGCGACCATCAATTTTATTGTAAGAACTCATCACCGTCCATGGCTGAGCATTGCGAACAGCGATTTCGAACTGACGAAGATAAATTTCACGCATGGCCCGCTCCGAGATGATTTCGTTGATAGAAGTACGGTTTGTCTCTTGATTGTTGGCAGCAAAATGTTTGATGGATACTCCAACACCGTTGCTCTGAATACCGTTAATGATAGCAGCGGCAGTATAGCCCGCTACATAAGGATCTTCCGAATAGTATTCGAAGTTTCGTCCGCAAAGCGGAGTACGATGAATATTCACACCAGGTCCTAAGAAGATATCAAGACCATATTCTTTTACTTCCTGTCCGATAGCCTCGCCTATCTGATGCACCAAATCGGTGTTCCAAGTACAAGCTAGAGAAGTGCCGATGGGGAAAGCCGTTGCAAAATAGGTCTTCGTATCGCCAGGACGAACCGCCATAATTCTTAGTCCGGCAGGCCCATCGGAAGTACCCATAGGGCGAAGTCCGAGACGAGCTATTTCGTATGTTGTTCCTGTGGCACGCAGTGCACGATTGGTAGCCGAACTATTACCACACAAAAGATCCGCCTTTTCTTCGGCAGTCATTTGAGCGATGATAGACTTAGCCCACGATTCTGCCGTAACCACCTTCTTTTCTTTCGGTGAAGCGGCAAAAGTATTGGAGCAACATAGCGCCATTGCACCAATAAATAAGTTTCTTACTAATAAATATTTATTCATGACAGTTTTAAATTAACCACTATTTATCTTGCTATATCAAGGAAGTCTTTTGTACGTTGTTCGTTCGTATTCTGCTGTTTCAGCAGTTCTTCCATATTAGAAAAGTTCTTACGGAACGACTCTATGCGTTGTTTGAACTGCTCGGGATAATAACTGATAGCAATACCAGTAGATTCCATCGTACCGATACCCTCGTTGAGCACCACACCGGCATCTTCTTTCTTCAGATTGAGAACAGCAGTACGGACATGGCGCATCTGAGACAAGATTCCATCGGCTACATCAGGAGCATCCATAGGATAAGTAATTTTGATAACTTTCTCTACATCACAATTTTTCTCGGGCACATCAACAGACAAGGTCAGTTCGTTGCCATCATAATCGGATTTCACCTCTACCCCATTGACTGTGACTTTAGCTGGAACAGCCGAAGTCAAGACCTTCACTATAAAGCTACGTTCTGAAGGCATTTCGGGATAAGAACCTTTACGAGCACCAATCTTTACGGTGAGGACATTGCCCTCTTTTTCGGAAGAAAGAAGCGTCGTAGCATAATGCTGAGCATAATCCTTATCATTGCCATTGTCTTCGTACATGTCGAAACTACCCTTAGCACCAGGGAAGACGGTTATTTCGACCGCTTCATTATTGCTTCTCAAGTTTTTCACCTCCTTATTATAGAAAGGAAGAACTGAACCAGCTTTCACATAAACAGGATATTCGTCCAAGCGGAAAGTGCGTTCTACAGTCTGACCGCCTTTCAACAATATACCGGTCTGCCATTCGTACCAATCATTGCCGGCAGGAAGCCACACTTTCAAAGAAGACTTTCCATTCTGCATCGGAGAAGTAATAGGATAAACCAAAACATTATCGCCAAACATGTATTCGTTCTTATTGTCGTAGGCTTCCTTAGAATCAGGATAATCATAATACATCGGGCGACAGAGTGACAAACCTTCTTCGTATGTTCTGCGAGCCATGGCATAGATATAGGGAGCCATCTCGTAACGACTTTGAATGGTGTTGCGAAGTATTTCTGTAATCTTAGAGTCGAATACCCAAGGTTCTTTGTTCAATCCGGCATTCTTTGTAGAATGTGTGCGGAGTATCGGACTCAATGCTCCGAACTGCACCCAGCGAACATACATTTCGGGATCTATCTTATCGGCTCCCATGTGGCCACCGATATCATGGCTCCAATAGCCATAAAGCACATTGGATGCCGTCATATTATAATAAGGCTGAAAGTCGAGACTTTCCCAAGAGATAAACGAATCGCCCGAGAAGCCTATCTGATAACGATGATTGCCTAATCCACCCCAACGATGATAGAGCATGGGGCGAGTATTGCGGTTGCGCTGCATATCGCTGAACACGGCATAGTTGAGCCACCACGTATTGCTCAAATCTTTCATCTTCTTATCCTTGGGCCATTGCTGCCAATCGAGCCACCAGAAGTCTACACCAGCCTTCTCCATCGGGCGAAGTTGTGTATTGAACCAACCTTGCATAAACTTTTTGCTCGATACTTCCCAAGGTATCACCTTTGTTGCGGCAGTATCTACTCCCATCCATTTGGCCATTTCGGGGAAGTGAGTCTCATAAGAAGCCACGCCATCTGCGGGATGCAGGTTGAGCGTAATCTGAACATTGTTTTGCTTCAAGTATTTCAAGAATCCATCGGGATCGGGAAACAAACGTTTGTTCCAAGTATAACCTGTCCAACCGCCTTTGCCCTTCTCGGTGTAGTGCCAATCCATATCAACCACCAACACGTCGAGAGGCAAATCATATTTATGGAAATTGTTAATCAGGTTGCGGAACTCATTATCGGAATAGCTCCAATAGCGTGACCACCAATAGCCGAAAGCATAGCGGGGAGGCAAAGGTACCTTGCCGGCAAAGACGGTATAGTCTTTCAATGCCGACTTATAATTATGACCGTATGCCATGAAGTACCAATCTTGTGTCTGACCTTTCTCAGGGCGTTCCATCACCCACTCCCAATCGCTGTGATCGAAAAGATAACTGTTCGAATCGTCGATAAAAGTCCACCCGTTCTTCGAAAGCAGTCCATCTTCGATAGGCATCGGTTTATTATCTCCCTGATGAATGTTTCCTTTATATCCATCAAGTGTGCGATAGGTACCTTTCAGATTCGCGTTATCAACAGTACCTGGCTTCCAAACAAAAGGAACGACATTCTTTGCTTTCGCAGAAGCGATAGACAGGTTATCTGCAGTGAACCGTCCCGTACCTTTCTTATATTTCAGAATCATCTTGGCCGTACGAATTTCCAAAGTCTTGCCACTATTATTAATCGTATAATCTACTTTAGGATAGATACGATTGACAGCGACTAAAGATTTATCGTTGACAAACTTACCGTCGGGTACATATTCCAATCGCACTACTCCATCGGTAATCAGAGTAATTCTGATCTGACCATCTTGATAGGCGACATTACTCTTTGCATTTTGTTGTGCCTTTGGGCTGACGCCCGCAAATAGCAGGCACAATACACAAATCATCCATTTCATTCGCTTACTTGACATATCTACTTCTTTTATTTGTTATTACTTTCTAACTTGAAATTCATATTGACCGGCTTTCAATTCATACTTCACCCTACCTTTATTATATATAGCAGCCGAAGCTCCTTCTTTGCCTTTCGTCAATTTCACATCGGCTAGCTTCGTAGCAGGCAAAGTCAATGTAGCCGAAGTATTGGCAGGAATTGTCACACTATAGGTATAGCCATCGGCATTCTTTGTCCAAGCGCTACCAATATATCCATAAACCGATTCGAATCCACCTTTAGCATAATCGAGCTGTTCGCCCACTTCGGGCTGAAGCAAAATATGCTTATATCCGGGTTGTTTCTCATCGCGCTGAATGCCCAGACTATGCGACATCATCCATTCTTCGATAGCTCCGTAGGCATAATGATTAAAAGAATTCATCTCTACCGGGCCAAAACCATTCTTCACAGTATAAGAATTCCAACGTTCCCACATGGTTGTAGCACCTTGCTCTACAGGGAATAACCACGATGGATATTCGGTCTGCAAGAAGAGTTGGTGCGCCACATCAGAATGTCCGTTTTCGGAAAGGACGAGACAGATATAAGGAGTGCCCAAGAATCCGGTAGTGAGTTTGTTACCATTGCTTTCTACTGCCTCAACAAGATGACTGACAGCTTTGGACTTTAACGCATCGGGCACAAGTCCGAACTGCAACGGCAATACGTAAGAGGTTTGAGTTCCTATCTTTTCTTCTCCTTTTGCTCCCTTATTATATATGGTATAGCCATCGATATCGAAAAACATCTTGCCGAACGATTCTTTGATACGATTGTACAGCCTTCCATAACGTTCGGCCTCTTCGGTCTTACCGATTGCTGTTGCCATCTGCTGCATAATCTGGGCATCGTAGGCAAAGTAGGCCGTATTGATAAGCGAGCTATTGGTGAATACCGGTGCTACCCAGTCGGCATAACCACCACTTGGCAAGATGTAATTATCGGAACGGCGTTCGAGATAGTTCATGAAACGGCTCATCGATTCATAGTGCTGCTGAATAATTCCTTTATCGCCATACTGTTGATAGAGTTGCCAAGGCACAATAACACCGGCATCTGCCCATGCTCCCGAACCACCACGATTGGCATTGATATCGAAGCCGAAAGGTGAAGTTCCCAAATTAGGATAGAAATCGCCGTAAGCGCCATTCACGCTCTGGTCGTCGCGAAGAGTGTAGAGCCAGCGGGTATAGAACTGATCGGTATTCATATTGTAGGTTGCCGAACGAGCAAATATCTGAGCATCACCCATCCAACCGAGACGTTCGTCGCGCTGCGGACAATCGGTTGGTACTGCCAAGAAGTTGCCACGCTGCCCCCATACAATATTTTCGAACAAACGATTGATTTCTTTATTAGAGGTCTCGTAACTGCTGAGTTGCCGACCGATAGATTCGACAACTATACCTTTTACGTCAGATAACGGTAACGGTTGGTCTAGTCCTTCGATAGATAGATAGCGAAATCCATGCGATGTGAGCAACGGCTGATAAGTTTCGCCCGATGCATCACCACAGAAAGTGTAATGATCGGTTGATAATGCAGAACGATAGTTATCGAGATACATCTGCCCCTTCTTGACCTCGTACATCTCCTTAGTATAAGGTTTCACCGGGTCACCGGGCACGATATCAGGATAAAGCATCTCGGCATAATGAATTGTGATCTGCTGACCGGCTTTACCTTTCATATTCGTCAGACGAGGGACACCTACCATATTCTGACCGAAATCGTATATATAAGCATTGCCTACCTTCTTTACTGATACAGGCTGAAGAGTGATATTGTTCTGAATCATACTTCCAACGTATGCTTGGAGTTTAGGCATTCCGGTAGATATTCTTTCGGTGGTAGCTTGGTACCATCCGGAATCATCGAAATTGCCATAGGTCCATCCTTTCACCTCTTTCTGAGCATCATAATCTTCGCCGTTGTATAGACTGTTGGCAACAATAGGTCCACCATCGAAACATTTCCAACTGCCGTCGGTAACGACATACTCAGTCGTTCCGTCTTCGTAATCTATCTTCAGCATCGCTAATGATTTCTGCTGCAATCCATATTGGTCTTGCCAATCAGAACCGGTCCATCCCATCATATCGCTATACCAACCATTGCCAAGTAGTACACCCAAACCATTGGTACCGCTATGCAACAAAGGAGTGACATCGTAAGTGTTGTACATGATGCGGAAACGATAATCGGTCCAGCCAGGGTTGTAGAATCCATCGCCAACAGTCTTTCCATTAATATAAAATTGATAGATACCTTTTGAAGTAGCATACAGACGGGCTTGTTTTATCGTTTTGCCAACGGAGAGCGAACGGCGCAACATCGGAGCAGAGACATCGCTACCTGGTTGCCATAGATGCAACTGATTATCGCCCACAGCATTGTGAACTTCAGTATCGGTATAAAGAGCCTGATTGTAGACCGGAGCACTAATTGTGATGTCGGAATATGTAGCATCGTTACCTTTGGACTGACAATATCCTATCTGATATAGACGACAATTGGGATTGGACTCGCCGGGAGTGATAGTCCAGACAACGAACTTATACAAATCGTTCTTATCGACTGCCTTAGAACATTTCACCCGTTTGCCATCTATCTTTACATAAATATCATAATTGCCACCTCCCGATACCATCATTTCGACATGGTGCTTCACAGATTTCTGATCGGCAGGTATCAAAGAAGATATATCTTCTGCATAGTCATTAGCAGAAGTGGAATTGAATGTATGTCCCAGCAGCATCTTCACTCCATCCTTGAAGTCGAAAGTAAGCGACAGATAGTTAGAAGGTGTCTTTGCACCAAATACAACAACAGACGTATTGCTTTTCTTGGCCAACTGAAAATCGTAACTCATGATATAACGAGCACGATATTTGGACAACAGATATTTAGAGGAGCCAATCCATTGGGCACCATGCCAATCAGAATCTATCAAACCGGTTTCGAACCAATCGGGCTGAGATTCAATTGCATTTCCCTTTTCATCCCATACCGTTACCTTCCAATAGTAACGAGTCGAAGGACGAAGAGCATCACCACCATAAGGCACATCTACCGAAGTAGCAGATTTAACCTTACCCGTATCGTATACAAAAATCTCCTTGTCGAGATTCGACAAAGAAGTAGATACAACTACCCTGTAGGCAGTCTGAGCAGCGCCATAACCCGACGATTGCATTTGCCAAGCAAAACGTGGATGCGACACATCAATGCCCAACGGATTCTTCATAAACTCAGTGGTGAGATGATTGACTTCAGCACTCATCGCCACACTCGAAACGCATACAAGAAGTACGCCTAGTAATAATCTCTTGATAAACGATAACGACATATTTTTCATATAGTTTTAAGAATAACTCCTATTATAAAGACTATTTTCAAGACAACTTATCCTATATTGAACGACAAGATACGAATTAAAAATAGATTTTAATAACATTAATTAATAAATCATGCGACTTTGATTTCAATTCGCACGATAATATCATAGAAGGCTAATCAAATCTTTATCTCACAACTCCAACTTAAACTCTATAACAATTTAGCAAAATTAATATTGAATCTGAAATCTATACTTTCAATAATGATAGAATAACTTTCAATAATGATATTTTTGGTTGTTACAGAAAGAATTAACTTGATAAGTCTTTGATAGAGCTATATCGCCCGTTTATCTACTTCAGTATTATAATTGTACCTTTATGGCTTCTCCTTCTTTCACATTCTTTTTCATTACGGTCTTGCCGAGTTTACTGATGACGACTTTCAACTTATCTTTTGAGGTACGTTGCACTTCAATATCAAAGTTGGACTGAAATGCTCCAATCTTTCTCAAAGCCATTCTATTCCATTCTTTGGGCAAGCGAGGTGTAAAAAAGAATTGACGGAATCCAATAGGTCGAATGCCAAATATACCTTCAGTGATAATACGTCCATAAAGTCCACTTTCGGCAGACAAATGGCGTTGAGAACCTTCGGGCCAAGCTTCAATAGCGTAAGGCACATGTTCGCCCAACAATCGTTTCTCAGAATAGAACTTTAAAAAGTTCAATGCTTTCTCTGTTTCGCCAACATAAAACGAACCACGAAGGGCATAAAGCGTAGAACGATCCCAATAGGTTTCGCTTCCTTCTTGCGAAAGAAGTCCGTTATCCGACCATAGGTGAGACGAATATAGGGCTTGCAAAGTTCCTTTTGCTCTCTCCGTAATGCCCATTACCAAAGGTGTGCAAATCCATGCTCTAAGCTTATCGTTGCCTTTATAGTAAGTGTAAGTATCAAAACCATCCATCTGATGAGCAAAATACTTATCGATATTAGTACGCATCTGCTGGGCTTGAGAACGATACGAAGACGATATACTTTTATCTCCTCCAAGGGCATCATTAAGATAAGCAGCAGATAGTAAGGCATCATAATAAAGGCAAGAAGTATTGAGATTGGCTTTACCGGCAGGAAAGCGCCCTTCCAGTTCATCACTATTAGATGTGACCACACCATCATTATTGAGTTTACGACGACAATATTCCAAACACCATTTAATCAATGGCCACAACTGCTCGGCTTCACTCTTATCACCTCTAGCCAAAACATATCTCGAAGCACCGTAAGCTATCATAGCTGCATCTCCTCTATCACCTGCACCATGCCAGATATCTTGTCCCTCGGCTATAATAGAACTTGGAATAGGTGTCCACTCCTTGTTCATATAGCGTGCAAAAAGTTGATATGAGTTCAGAGCAGAAGCATTGCCATAAGCATAGCCGGTATAAGGGAAATACGGATTGATATATTCTGCCTGGTCATTGGCCCATACTGCAGCATAATACGATTCGCCACCAGGTCCGTGCATCGGACCGCACTTCGTCTGATAGATACTTTCACAAGCTCTGATTTTAGAAAAGGCGAACATGGTATTGATAATAGAATCGGGGCTATCAAATACCAAATTATTCATCCACTTATCTACTAATGCGGCTCTCTTACTAAGCTCGGCATCAGCATCTAATGTCACTTCAGATTCCCCTTTCTTATATCCTACATTGACAGCCGACAAATGTAGAACTTCGCCTTTCTTCAAATGAAACACACCCGATTTGTTCAAAGTAGAGACAATGCAGTATACATGGTTATCAACACCTCGTTTAGAATCCGTTTCGATAGCCGACCTATATTGGGGCACTTCGAGCGTAACATCATTATCACTCAGATTTGTAATATCGAAGGTCTCGATAAAAGCAGGTTTATCGATCGACGGGAACATCGTTCTTGACACACCAAATTCATTTCTACCGAATTTCGCTATGCTTTTTACATTCAACATACCCTTCATTGACAAAGAGTTCACTTGTTCCTCTGTCAACCCAGCTCCATTTGCTTCTAACAAATTCAGAGGATTCCAGCTCAGACGACGATCTAGCGTAGCATGGGTATTGTTGGGAACCGTACGCAGCATCGGGAAATTCAGACTTTTATTCAAAACAAAAGATCCATTCTTTTCGACGCCATATCGCAACACTACCGAGATATACTTACCACTCATCTCCACATGGTCCGAATGAGCGTCACCTTTTGATACAGACCAAACTATTGTTCCATCCAATTGAATCTTCCATCTATCTTTAAGTGTAGCAGAAGATGCTGACAAAAAGAAACAACACAATAATAAACTTAAAATTAAAACCTTATTTTTCATATTACGTTTGTAATTATAGTTCTAAAAACAGATATCACCAGAGTTAAAGTAGATATTTGTTCTCCATTTAACGATCTAGGTTTGGTCTATTACGTGGTGCAATCAAACTTAGTAATATAATACTAAAGAGTAGCGTTATGCAGATTAGAATTATTAAGAGATTTGACGTTATTCGTCAACTAGAACAACGATTATGCTACTATAACCTCACTATTATATGGCAAATATACAATATTATTCAATTATCAGTAACAAATTTCTAGATAATATTAAGATAACACTTAGACACCAATAGAACATTCCTACAAAGACGTTTAATATATAAACGTAATACAAAAGTATAATTCCACAAGGAGTAAAGTATGTCACTTCATGAATACTTCTATAAACTAAGCTTTAGTTTCAATAAATAAAGCTTATATTTTAATAAATTAAGCTTGCATTTTAATAAATACAAGCTTAATTTATAGAACTAATCATTATAAAACAACTTTCTCTTCTTGATGAAACAGATTTTTCTTATGATTGCGAACAAAAAGTTTAAATATAGATTAGTGTTTCCGCTTGATAATTCAATGAGTTTTAATAACTTTATCGCATTAACAAAAGGAATAAATATGATAGCAAATTTCAAAGTAATAACATTGTGTGGAAGTACACGCTTCCGTAAAGAGTTCGAAGAGGCACAAAAGAGGTTGACTCTTGAAGGCAATATCGTTATAACCGTAGGATTGTTCGGTCACTCGGGCGACGAGGAAGTGTGGAAACCCGGAGTGAAAGAGATGTTGGATGAAATGCATCTACGTAAAATTGACCTTGCCGACGAAATATATGTTATCAATGTAGATGGATATATTGGTCAAAGTACAACACGAGAGATTGCATACGCCAAAAGTAAAGGTAAAAAGGTGAATTACTTATGCACTGATAAAGAGAGTGGAAACCTTGAGTTGATTATAAATAAAGTATAAGGTTGATAGAAAAGAAAAAGATCGCCCAATAATTGGACGACCCTACTATAATAAAATAAGTGTAGATTTACTTTATTTTGCCTCCTCAGCAGCAGGAGCATCAGTAGCTGCTTCTACAGGAGCTTCTTCTTTAACTTCTTCAACAGAAGGTTCTTCAGCCTTTACTTCTTCAGCAGCAGGTGCTTCAGCAGTAGCAGCTTTCTTTGTAGAACGACGACGTGTACGAGTAGCTTTCTTAGCTGCTGTCTTAGCCATGTTTTCATCGTAATCAACTAATTCGATGAAGCACATTGATGCGTTATCGCCCAAACGATGACCAGTCTTGATGATACGAGTATATCCACCTGGACGATCTGCAATCTTAGCAGAAATTTCCTTGAACAATTCCGTAACAGCAACTTTGTCTTGCAAATTGCTAAATACTACACGACGAGAGTTCGTTGTGTCTTGTTTAGACTTAGTGAGCAAAGGTTCGATAAACTTCTTCAAAGCTTTTGCCTTTGCAACAGTCGTAGTGATTCTTTTGTGCTTGATCAAAGATGAAGCCATGTTGGATAGCATAGCTCCTCTATGAGAAGCAGTACGACCGAGATGATTGAATTTTTTATTATGTCTCATTTTTATTATTTATCTAATTTATATTTAGAAATATCGGTTCCAAACGATAGATTCAGACTCTCCAGCAAATCATCAAGCTCGGTGAGCGATTTCTTTCCAAAGTTTCTGAACTTCAGCAAATCCGTTCTGTTGAAGGTTATCAAATCGCCAAGTGTCTCTACATCTGCGGCTTTCAAGCAATTGAGAGCGCGAACAGAGAGGTCCATGTCGACAAGTTTTGTCTTCAACAATTGACGCATGTGCAGAACTTCTTCATCAAATTCCTCATTTCCTTCACCATCAGTACTTTCTAATGTGATCTTCTCGTCAGAGAACAACATGAAGTGATGAATAAGGATTTTGGCTGCCTCTTTCAAAGCATCTTTGGGATGGATGGAACCATCAGTACTAATTTCAAGAATTAATTTCTCGAAATCGGTTTTTTGTTCAACACGATAGTTCTCGATTGTATATTTAACCTTAACAATTGGGGTATAAATTGAATCGATTGCTATTGCATTGGCATCAGTACAAAACTGACGATTTTCGTCTGAAGGAACATATCCGCGACCTTTGTTGATAGTCAACTCGATCTGCATGGACGCCTTCGGATCTAAATGACAAATAACCAATTCAGGATTTAACACTTCAAATCCAGTTAGATACTTTCCTATGTCACCTGCTTTGAATTCTGTTGCACTTTTTATCGTTATACTGACCTTTTCGTTTTCGGTATCCTCTACTACTTGTTTCAGTCTCACTTTCTTAAGGTTCAATATAATATTGGTCACGTCCTCTTTTACTCCAGGAACACTTGCAAATTCATGTTCAACACCATCAATCTTGATAGTATTGATTGCAAAACCTTCCAATGAAGAAAGGAGAATACGGCGCAATGCATTGCCAATAGTTATACCAAAACCAGGCTCCAACGGACGGAATTCAAACTTACCATACTTTGGATCCGCTTCCAACATTAAAACTTTATCAGGTTTTTGAAATGCTAATATCGCCATGAAATTAATTATTATTTAGAGTACAATTCAACGATCAAATGTTCTTTTATGTTTTCAGGAATGTCTGCTCTCTCTGGAGTATGAAGTAACTTACCAGTCTTAGAGTTTTCATCCCATTCCAACCAAGGATACTTGCTGTGATTAAAGCCAGCAAGAGCATTAGCGATTACTTCCAAAGATTTTGCTTTCTCACGAACACCAATCAATTGACCAGCTTTAACTGAATAAGATGGAATATTTACAACTTCACCATCAACAGTAATATGTTTGTGACTTACCAACTGACGTGCTGCTGCACGAGTTGGAGCAATACCCAAACGGAATACGATATTGTCAAGACGAGCCTCTAGTAATTGAAGAAGAACTTCACCGGTTACACCTTTAGAAGCTTCTGCTTTTACGAACAAGTTGCTAAACTGTCTTTCTAATACACCGTAAGTATATTTCGCTTTTTGTTTCTCACGAAGCTGAACACCATATTCAGATGTTTTTCTTTTGCGTGAATTACCATGCTGTCCAGGAGGATAGTTCTTTTTCGATAAAACTTTATCAGCTCCGAAAATACCTTCACCGAACTTGCGAGCAATTTTGGATTTTGGACCAGTATATCTAGCCATTTCTCTTAATTTTTAAATTTGTTGTTAAGTTCATCTTAATCGTTGCAGCCGCGATTGCAGAGAGAAATCAATTACAATCCTATTAACGACATTAAGACAAACTTGTTATAAAGGTAAATATTAAACTCTACGTCTTTTAGGAGGACGACAACCATTGTGTGGAAGCGGAGTAACGTCAACAATTTCGGTTACCTCAATACCAGCTCCATGTATTGTTCTGATAGCAGACTCACGTCCATTACCAGGACCCTTTACATAAGCTTTTACCTTTCTAAGACCAAGATCGTAGGCTACTTTAGCACAATCTTGTGCAGCCATCTGAGCTGCATAAGGAGTGTTCTTTTTAGAACCTCTGAATCCCATTTTTCCAGCAGAAGACCATGAGATAATCTGCCCTTCACTATTTGCAAGAGAAATAATAATATTATTGAAAGACGAATGAACATGTAATTGTCCGTTAGCATCGATCTTTACATTTCTCTTTTTTGCTGCAACTGCTTTTTTTGCCATATCAATAATTATTATTTAGTAGCTTTCTTCTTGTTTGCAACGGTCTTCTTACGACCCTTACGTGTACGAGCGTTATTTTTAGTGCTCTGTCCTCTAACTGGTAAACCAATACGATGACGAACTCCACGGTAACAACCAACATCCATCAGACGTTTGATATTCATCTGAATTTCAGAACGAAGGTCACCTTCAACTTTAAACTCATTACCGATGATTTCGCGGATCTTTGCTGCTTGATCATCAGTCCAGTCCATAACCTTGATATTTCTATCTATGCCTGCCTTATCTAAAATTTTGGCAGCATTGCTGCGACCTATACCATAGATATAGGTTAACGCTATCTCACCTCTTTTACTTTGAGGTAAATCTACACCAACTATTCTTATAGCCATATACTTTAATTATTTTTTTTTCAAAAATAATACTTATCCCTGACGTTGTTTAAACTTGGGATTTTTCTTGTTAATTACATACAACGTACCATGGCGTCTTACTATCTTACACTCAGGAGTACGTTTCTTTACTGATGCTCTTACTTTCATATCTCGTTTTATTTATATCTAAATACTATTCGTCCTTTCGATAAATCGTAAGGTGACATCTCGACTTTTACTTTATCTCCAGGAAGAATTTTAATGTAATGCATACGCATCTTTCCGGAAATATGAGCTGTAATCTCGTGTCCATTTTCCAATTCTACATGAAACATTGCATTCGACAATGCTTCAACTATCACACCATCTTGTTCTATTGCTGTTTGTTTAGCCATAAAATAAATTTATATTGCTTTTTCTCCTAATACTTCTTCTACAAACTGAAACGACGACAAAATATCGGCTTTCCCCTTTCTTATTGCAATGGTATGTTCGAAGTGAGCTGCATAGCTCTTATCGATTGTCCTTACAGACCAACCATCACGTTCCATCAATATATGACGATCTCCCAAAGTAATCATCGGCTCTATAGCAATACACATTCCATTTTTCAGAAGTATGCCATTACCACGTTTACCGTAATTTGGTACCATCGGCTCTTCATGCATTTCTTTGCCAATACCATGACCAACAAATTCACGAACTACACCAAAAGTTTGAGATTCACAATATTCTTGAACTGCATTTCCAATATCACCTAATCTCTTCCCTGCTACAGCATTGTCAATGCCTTTATATAAAGCTTCTTTAGTTGTTTTCAATAAATGAAGGACTTCTTCACTGACTTCTCCGACAGGAAAAGTATATGCAGAATCTCCGCAAAAGCCATTCATATATGTTCCACAATCAACAGAAACAATATCACCATCAGTGAGAACCACATCACCTGGAATTCCATGTACTACCTGCTCATTGACAGAAGTACAAATAGAAGCGGGAAACGGAACGCCCTGATAATTAGGAAAACCTTTAAAGGTAGGAGTAGCACCATTATCTCTAATGAACTCCTCCGCTACCTTATCAAGTTCTTTTGTCGTAACACCAGGCTTAATAACTTTCGCTACCTCAGCCAAGGTCTTTCCAACAAGCAAATTACTTTGCCTTAATAACTCTATTTCATCATCAGTCTTAAGAAATATCATCGCAAAACGGCTTAATAAGCTCCTCCTGTTGAACGGCCTTTAATACGACCAGACTTCAGAAGACCATCATAATGACGCATTAATAAATGACTTTCTATCTGCTGTAAAGTATCAAGAACTACACCTACAACAATCAACAAAGATGTTCCACCAAAGAATTGAGCGAAAGCTTGCTTAACTCCAAATATACCCGCAAATGCTGGCATAATTGCGATAAATGCCAAGAAGAACGATCCAGGCAAAGTAATACGCGACATTATGGAGTCAATATAATCGGCGGTCTTCTTACCAGGCTTAATACCAGGAATGAAACCATTGTTTCTCTTCATATCCTCTGACATCTGAGTAGGATTGATAGTAATTGCGGTATAGAAATAAGTGAAAAGGATAATCAATATCGCAAAGACTAAATTGTATGGGAAACTCGTATGATCGGTGAACTTAACCAAAAGGCCACCACCTTTATTGCCAGTATAACCTATTAAAGAAATTGGGATAAACATAATTGCCTGTGCAAAAATGATAGGCATTACATTAGCCGCATACACCTTCAAAGGAATATATTGACGAGCTCCACCATATTGTTTGCTACCTACTATCTTCTTTGCATACTGTACAGGGACCTTGCGAGTACCTTGAACAAGTAAAATAGAAGCAGCGATAACCAGAAGAAGAATGAGCATTTCGAAGAGGAACATTACAAGTCCGCCTGTTTTATCAGTCATTCGAGAAACAAGTTCTTGGAATAATGACTGCGGTAAACGAGCAATAATACCAACAAGGATGATAAAAGAAACACCATTACCTATGCCCTTATCAGTAATTCGTTCGCCGAGCCATAGAATGAACATACTACCTGCTGCCAAAATAATGGAAGAAGTGAATATGAACACTGTCCAATCCAAACCTGGATCCAAAGCACCACCGGCTTGATTACGTAGATTCAAAAGATAAGAAGGAGCTTGAACCAACAAAATAGCAATCGTCAAATAACGAGTATATTGATTCATTTTTCTTTGGCCACTCTCACCTTCACGTTGTAACTTTTGAAAATATGGGACAGCAATACCCAACAACTGAATAACAATAGAAGCAGAGATATACGGCATAATTCCCAATGCAAATATAGATGCATTTGAGAATGCCCCGCCTGAGAACATATTCAACAAGGCCATCAGACCTTCACTAGTTTGTTTATGTAACTCTGCTAATTGAGTAGGATTGATTCCTGGAAGTACCACGAAAGAACCTAAACGATATATTGTTACAAACAAAAGTGTGATAAGGATACGCTGACGTAAATCCTCTATCTTCCATATATTCTTCAGTGTTTCTATAACCTTTCTCATTGTACTAGAGTTTTATTGCAGAACCTCCTGCAGCTACTATAGCGGCTTCAGCACTCTTTGAAAATGCATTAGCCTCAATATTTACTTTAGATGTAAGTTTGCCGTTTCCAAGAATCTTTACCAACTCGCCTTTTGCTACAATACCAGCAGCCAAGAAATCTGACATACCGATTTTCTCAGCATTAGACTTCTCTACCAACTTCTGAATAACATTCAGATTAATAGCTTTGTACTCTACACGGTTGATATTCTTGAAACCAAACTTAGGCAAACGACGTTGCAAAGGCATCTGACCACCCTCAAAACCGATTTTCTTCGAATAACCAGATCTTGATTTTGCACCTTTGCTACCTCTCGTTGATGTTCCACCTAAGCCAGAACCAGGACCACGTCCGATTCTTTTTCTTATCTTAGTAGAACCTGCAGCAGGTTTTAAATTACTTAAATCCATATTGATAATAATTTAATATTCAACTAAATATTACTTAACAATGGTAACAAGGTGTTTTACCTTTTCAACCATACCAAGAACTGAGGGAGTATCTTCGCGCTCAACGATTTGATTCATCTTACGCAATCCTAATGTATCTAAAGTACGCTTTTGATCTTTTGGAGCCCCAATTCTACTCTTTGTTTGTTTAATCTTAATAATTGCCATATAATCGTTTCTCCTATCCTCTAAAGACCTTCTCCATACTAATACCTCTGTTTTGGGCAACCATTCTAGCATCACGCATCTGACCTAATGCAGAAATAGTAGCTTTTACTAAATTGTGAGGATTGGAAGATCCTTTAGATTTAGCTAATACATCGGTTACACCAACACTCTCCAAGACAGCACGCATAGCGCCACCAGCTACAACACCAGTACCTTGAGAAGCAGGTTTGATAAATACTTCAGCACCACCAAACTTAGCAACTTGTTCGTGAGGAACAGTACCTTTAACAACAGGAACTTTTATAAGGTTCTTCTTTGCTGACTCAACACCTTTAGCAATTGCATCGGTTACTTCACCAGCTTTACCAAGACCATATCCTATAACACCATCGCCATTACCAACAACTACAATAGCTGCAAAACTGAATGTTCTACCACCCTTTGTAACCTTAGTAACACGATTAATAGCAACCAACCTATCGGTTAACTCTATGTCGTTAGAAACTTTTACACGATTTAATTCAGCCATAACGATTAAAAATTAAGTCCACCATTACGAGCAGCATCTGCTACTTGTTTAACTCTACCATGATACAAATAACCATTACGGTCAAAAACTACAGTTGTGATACCAGCTTCTTTAGCTTTTTGAGCAATCATATCGCCAACTTGTTGTGCTTGTTGAGCTTTAGGCATTTTTTCTGTAATCGCCAAAGAAGAAGCTGAAGCTAAGGTCTTACCTTTAGTATCATCAATAATCTGAACGTAAATCTGCTTATTGCTTCTAAAAACACTCATACGAGGACGTTCGGTAGTTCCCGAAATCTTATTACGTACTCTATATTTAATTTTAATTCGTCTTTCTAATTTTGTTGTCATATCATTACAATTTTTATCGTAAACTATTTAGCCGCAGCAGTCTTACCTGACTTTCTACGAATTTCTTCGCCAACAAACTTCATACCCTTACCCTTGTATGGTTCAGGCATACGGAAAGAACGCAATTTTGAACAAATCTGACCAAGTAATTGCTTATCGCAAGACTCTAACTTAATAAGAGGGTTCTTATTTCTTTCCGATACTGTCTCAACTTTAACCTCAGAGGGTAATTGGATAAATATCGGGTGAGTATAACCTAAAGCCAACTCAATAATATTTCCTTGATTAGATGCACGATAGCCGACACCTATAAGCTCCAATTCTTTCTTAAAGCCTTCGGAAACGCCGAATACCATATTGTATACTAACGAACGATAAAGTCCATGAAAAGCATGAACTTGTTTGCTAGCATTATCAGGACAAATAAAAGTAAGTTGTCCATCTTCATTCTTTACTTCAATAGAAGGATCAACGAATTGACTTAATTCACCTTTAGGACCTTTAACCGTTACTACATCATTATTGATGGAAACAGTAACACCTGCAGGGATATTGATGGGTAATTTTCCTATTCTAGACATTTCTAATTCCTCCTATTAATAAACATAACAAAGAACTTCACCACCAATCTTTAAATCAGCTGCCTCTTTATTAGTCATCACGCCTTTGGATGTTGAAATAATTGCAATACCCAAACCATTAATAACTCTAGGCATTTCTCTATAACCAGTATACCTACGTAAACCTGGAGAAGAAACACGTTGCAACTTTTTGATAGCATTAACCTTGTTTACCGGATCATACTTCAAAGCTACTTTAATAGAACCTTGAGGTCCATCTTCTACAAACTTATAATTAAGGATGTAGCCTTTCTCAAAAAGGATCTTTGTGATCTCTTTCTTTAAATTCGAAGCTGGAATTTCTACAACTCTGTGCTTTGCTTGAATTGCATTTCTCAACCTCGTTAAAAAATCTGCTATTGGATCTGTCATATATAAAATTTTAAATTAATCAGGGCAACCCTGACAATATTTAGAATAATTTACCAGCTTGCTTTCTTCACACCTGGAATTAAACCATTAGAAGCCATTTCGCGAAATTGAATACGCGAAATCCCAAACTGACGGATATATCCTTTAGGACGACCAGTCAATTTGCAACGGTTGTGCAAACGAACAGGAGAAGCGTTGCGAGGAATTGCTTGTAAAGCTTCATAATCCCCTTGTTTCTTCAATTCTGCTCTTTTAGCTGCATATTTGGCTACTAATTTAGCGCGTTTAACTTCGCGGGCTTTCATTGATTCTTTTGCCATAATATCAATTCTTTTTAGCGTTTTTGAAAGGAAGACCAAAAGCTTTAAGTAATTCATAACCTTCTTCATCTGTCTGAGCAGATGTAACAAAAGTTATATTCATACCAGCTACTTTAGTCACACTATCAATATTGATTTCGGGGAAAATAATCTGCTCTTGGATACCAAGTGTATAATTTCCACGACCATCAAGTTTACTTTCAATTCCTTTAAAGTCACGAACACGGGGTAAAGCAATACGAATTAAACGTTCCAAGAATTCGTACATTCTATCACGACGTAATGTTACCATAACACCAATAGGCATTTTCTTACGCAACTTAAAGTTTGCGATATCTTTACGAGAAACTGTAGCAACAGCCTTTTGGCCGGTAATTGCTGTAATTTCGTTCAACGCAACCTCAATAATCTTCTTATCTGCAGTAGCATCACCAAGACCTTGGTTAATAACTATCTTCTTCAAGCGAGGTATCTGCATTGTAGAAGTATATTGAAATTTCGACTTCAACGCCGGAGCGATACGCTCTTTGTATTCTTGTTTTAGACTTGCACTATTAGCCATTATTTAATCTCCTCCCCTGATTTTTTAGAATAGCGAACTGAAGTTCCTTCAGAACTTTTCTTTCTTCCAATTCTAGTAGGTTTACCACTCTTAGGATCTACCGGATTCAAATTAGAAATATGAATGGAAGCCTCTTTCTTTACAATCCCACCTTGAGGATTCTTTGCATTTGGCTTAGTACTCTTCGAAACCATGTTAACACCTTCAACAATGGCACGACGCTTTTCAACGAGGACTTCAAGTACACGACCTGTATGACCTTTATCCTCACCAGCATTTACGTATACTGTATCGCCTTTCTTTATATGTAACTTACTACTCATCACTTAAATTTATTACAAAATTAAAGTACTTCAGGTGCAAGTGAAACGACTTTCATGTTAGTAGCACGCAATTCACGAGCTACAGGACCGAAAATACGACTACCTCTAATCTCACCAGCATTGTTTAACAAAACACATGCATTGTCATCAAATCTAATATAAGAACCATCAGCACGACGGATCTCCTTTGTAGTACGTACGATCAAAGCTTTCGATACAGCACCTTTTTTAATATCACTAGAAGGGATAACGCTTTTTATTGATACAACAATAATATCCCCTACCGATGCATAACGGCGTCTTGTACCACCTAAAACACGGATACATAATGCCTCTTTTGCACCACTATTATCACAAACGGTTAATCTTGATTCTACTTGTATCATAATTACTTAGCTTTTTCAATAACGTTAACCAATCTCCATCTCTTTGTTTTGCTCAAAGGACGAGTTTCCATAATATGAACAGTATCACCAACATTGCATTCATTATTCTCGTCATGCACATGGTACTTCTTTGTCTTACTGACAAACTTACCATAAATGGGATGTTTTTCTTTAAACTGGGTAGCAACTGTAATAGTTTTATCCATTTTGTTACTAATAACAATCCCATTTCTTTCTTTTCTTAATCTTCTTGCTTCCATCGAGATAATTATTTATTATTTAGTTCTCTTTGGCGTAATTCTGTTTTCATACGCGCAATAGACCTGCGTAATTGTTTAATCTGTGCAGGATTCTCCAACGGGGAAATCGAATGGTTCAAAACCATCTGATTATAATTAGAAACCTCCGTTTCAACTCTTTCTTGTAAGTCTTTAGTAGACAACTCTCTAATTTCTGCTATTTTCATAATCCATTACGCTTTTTGATTTTGCATGTCAAAATCACGTCTTACAACAAACTTAGTTGTAATAGGAAGTTTCTGAGCTGCCAAACGCAAAGCTTCCTTTGCAATTTCAAAAGAAACTCCTTCAACTTCAATTAAAATTCTACCAGGCAAAACAGGAGCCACAAATCCCTCTGGGCTACCTTTACCTTTACCCATACGTACATCAGCAGGCTTGCGAGTGATAACCTTATCCGGGAAAATACGGATCCAAATTTGTCCCTCACGCTGCATATATCTTGTAACGGCAACACGGGCAGCCTCAATCTGACGACCGGTAATCCACTTTGCATCCATGGCTTTTATGCCAAAGGAACCAAAAGAAAGCTGATCACCTCTATGCGCAAATCCCTTATTATTCTGGCGGCCTTTTTGTTGTCTTCTGAATTTAGTCTTTTTTGGTTGTAACATAATTCCTAAAATTCAAATTCGATTAACGATTATTTTTCTTTCTTTTAAAGTTTCTTCCACCGTTTCCGCCATTGTTTCCACGCGAATTTTCTTTAGACTGAGCGAAGTTAGGAGCCAACTCACGTTTCTCATAAACCTCACCACGGCAAATCCATACTTTAATTCCAAGCAAACCTACTTTCGTAAGAGCTTCTGTAGAGCAATAGTCAATATCAGCTCTAAAAGTATGCAACGGTGTTCTACCTTCCTTATACATCTCAGAACGTGCCATT
>DAIUBN010000021.1:0-24662 GCA_036846645.1 Bacteroidaceae bacterium
ATATTTGTTGCATACCCCTTACTGGTACTTCTGTCAATCCTGCTCGTAGTATTGGTCCGGCTCTGTTCCAGGGCGGTGAGGCTCTCAGCCAACTTTGGTTGTTCATTATCGCTCCATTTGTGGGTGCCGCTCTTAGTGCTTTGGTCTGGAACTTCATTGCTTCTGACGAAAAAGCTTGATGTTAAATAAATAATGATATAATATATGGAGTCTTCGCAAATAAAATATAGATTGTGGAGACTCCTTTTTTTATAAATAACTTTTCTAATATGAGTATTCACTATACCCCAAAAGAAGAAACGATCAATACACTGTCGCATGCTGCGGGCATAGTATTAGGTGTTGTAGTCGGTATTTATTTTCTTTCAATCTGTATTTCGGCCCATAATATCTGGGCTATTATTGGTATGATATTATATATGATAGGAATGTTAGGCTCTTATATTTCTTCTACCGTCTATCATGCCATACCGGAGCGTTGCAAAAAAGCCAAAGAGACATTGAGAAAATGGGATCACACAGCAATCTATTGGCACATAGCAGGAAGCTACTCCCCTATTATTCTTATTGTATTACGAGAACAAGGCTATTTAGGATGGGGTTTCTTTATCTTTATTTGGCTTTGTGCGATAGTTGGCACTTGCATGAGTTTCACCAGACTGAAAGAACATAGTAATTTAGAAACAATTTGTTTTGTTGCTATGGGGCTTTCTATACTTGTTGCCATCAAGTCGTTGTATGATTGTGTCGGTCTCATCGTAGTGATTTGGATTATTGGTGAAGGAGTGAGTTATATAACCGGTGCCGTATTCTATAGTTTTAAAGACCGCAAATATATGCATTCTGTATTTCATTTCTTCGTTCTAGGTGGCTCTGTGTGTCATCTTATTGCTCTGTGGTATGTTTTGAAGGCATATCTATTGTAAAATACAAAATTGTTTCGATTTTGTAGAAATATTAGTGGTAAGTATCTATTTCAGATTCTAATATTAAATCTATTAGGCGTGCGCGCCTGTTCCTTATTATATAGAGCTCTGAAAGGGGCTCTTTTTATATTATTATCTTCAAAAAAAATAAATTTCTAATATTTGTGAGAATCAAAAGCAAATTGTGATTAATCATTTATAATTTGTAACTAAAACCTTTGTTATTCTTTTAAATTGTAACTTCATGCATTTTTATGAAATAATCTATTTGATAATTATTTCGAATTTATACTATTTATATCAATTATTATTTATAACTTGCACCACCTAAAAGCTGATATTAGTTGTCAGTTTGATATTATGACTCCTTAAAGTAATATATAGATATGATAAACATTACGTTAGAAAACACTTTGCCAGAATACCCTTCATTCGTTGAAG
This sequence comes from Bacteroidaceae bacterium, assembly GCA_036846645.1. Classification (GTDB taxonomy): domain Bacteria; phylum Bacteroidota; class Bacteroidia; order Bacteroidales; family Bacteroidaceae; genus JAAYUD01. The sequence goes on from DAIUBN010000021.1 coordinate 1,368, forward strand.
GCATCCGTCGTGCTCCGGACCGTGGCTATACTCTTACTCCAGCACAAACTGTTACAGCATTGAAAAATGCACTTCGTTATATTCCTACTGAATTGCATGAGAAACTGGCTCCCGAATTTTTGGAAGAGCTTCGTACAAGAGGTAGAATCTATGGATATCGTTTCCGTCCTCAAGGTGATTTGAAAGCAAAATCGATAGACGAATATCAAGGTAAATGTATTGAAGGAAAGGCTTTTCAAGTCATGATTGATAATAATCTTTGCTTTGATATCGCTCTTTATCCCTACGAATTGGTGACATACGGTGAAACTGGTCAGGTTTGCCAAAACTGGATGCAGTATCGCTTGATTAAGAAATATCTTCAAGAACTGACTCAAGATCAGACTTTAGTGGTTGAATCGGGTCATCCTCTTGGTTTGTTCCGCTCTCGTCCCGATGCTCCTCGTGTCATTATTACTAATGCCATGATGGTGGGTATGTTCGACAATCAGAAAGATTGGCATACTGCCATGCAGATGGGTGTAGCCAATTATGGTCAAATGACAGCCGGAGGTTGGATGTATATCGGACCGCAAGGTATTGTTCATGGTACATTCAATACATTACTTAATGCCGGTCGTCTTAAACTCGGTATTCCACAGAGTGGTGATCTTCGTGGCCATCTGTTTGTTTCTTCTGGTTTGGGAGGTATGAGTGGTGCTCAGCCCAAAGCTGCCGAGATAGCTGGTGCTGCCAGTATTATTGCCGAAGTAGATATGTCGAGAATCGAAACCCGCCATAAACAAGGTTGGGTGAAACATATTACCGAAGATAAGGCTGAGGCTTTTCGTTTGGCTCATGAGGCAATGAAGGCGAAAGAACCTTGTTCGATTGCTTATCATGGTAATGTGGTCGACTTGCTAGAATATGCTGTAAAAGAGAATATTCATATCGAACTCCTCTCCGATCAGACTTCATGTCATGCTGTATATGAAGGCGGATATTGTCCTGTTGCTCTGACATTTGCAGAACGTACAAAGATGCTTCATGAGGATACTGAAAAGTTCTGTAAACTCGTTGATGAGTCTTTGCATCGCCATTTCAATGTCATCAAGAAATTGGTAGCCAATGGCACTTATTTCTTCGATTATGGCAACTCTTTCATGAAGGCTATTTATGATTCTGGTGTCAAAGAGATATCTCGTAATGGCATCGACGAGAAAGATGGTTTCATTTGGCCGAGCTATGTAGAAGATATTATGGGACCGCAGTTGTTTGATTATGGTTACGGACCTTTCCGCTGGGTTTGCTTGAGTGGCAAACACGAGGATTTGATAAAGACCGATCATGCTGCCATGGAATGTATTGACGTGAACCGTCGTGGTCAGGATCTGGATAATTATAATTGGATTAGAGATGCCGAGAAGAACAAATTGGTTGTCGGTACTCAGGCTCGTATCCTATATCAGGATGCATTAGGCAGAATGAATATTGCACTCCGTTTCAATGAAATGGTTCGTAAGGGTGAAGTTGGCCCTATCATGCTGGGGCGTGACCATCACGATGTAAGTGGTACCGATTCTCCATTCCGCGAAACCTCTAATATAAAAGATGGTAGCAACGTGATGGCTGATATGGCAGTACAATGCTTTGCCGGCAATTGTGCTCGTGGTATGAGTCTCGTAGCTCTTCATAATGGTGGTGGCGTTGGTATCGGCAAGGCCATCAATGGTGGTTTTGGTATGGTTTGCGACGGTAGTCAGCGTGTAGATGACATTCTTCGTTCATCGATGTTGTGGGATGTTATGGGCGGTGTAGCCCGTCGTTCTTGGGCAAGAAATGAACATGCTATCGAAACGAGTGCCGAATTTAATAAGTCTCATGGTGATGTATACCATATTACAATGCCTTACGTTGCCGATGATGAAATGATTAATAAGTTGGTAAACAAATAATTAATAATAAATTCTTAATATTAAATTTTTAATAAATAACTATTTTATTACTATGGCTTGGGATAAAATTATCGAATGCGTACCCAATTTCAGTGAGGGACGCGATTTACAGAAGATAGATCAGATTGTTGCACCTTTCCGTGCTAAAGAAGGTGTCAAACTGCTTGATTATAGTAACGATGAAGATCACAACAGAATGGTGGTTACTTTGGTAGGCGAACCGCAGGCATTGAAAGAGGCTATTCTCGAAGCTGTTGGCGTAGCTGTAAAGCTTATCGATTTGAATCATCATCAGGGACAGCATCCTAGAATGGGTGCGGTAGACGTAATTCCATTTATTCCTATCAAGAATACCACAATGGAAGAGGCAATCGAACTTTCTAAAGAAGTTGGTGCCAAGGTGGCTGAATTATATAATATTCCTGTCTTCTTATATGAGAAGTCGGCTTCTGCACCTTATCGTGAGAACTTGGCTGCTATTCGTAAAGGTGAGTTTGAAGGTATGGCAGAGAAGATTAAACAACCCGAATGGAAACCCGATTTCGGTCCTGCCGAACGTCATGCTACAGCTGGTACAGTTGCTATTGGTGCCCGTATGCCGTTGGTTGCCTACAATATCAATCTGAATACTCCTAGTTTGGAAATTGCTCATGGCATCGCCAAGAAGATTCGTTTCATTGGTGGTGGCTTGCGTTACTGCAAAGCAATGGGTGTAGAATTGAAAGACCGTGGTATCACTCAGGTTTCTATCAATATGACCGATTATACCAAGACAGCTCTATATCGTGCTTTCGAATTGGTACGTATCGAAGCTCGTCGCTATGGTGTGAGCATTGTGGGTAGCGAAATTATCGGCTTGGTTCCGATGGAAGCTCTTATTGATACCGCTTCTTACTATTTGGGACTAGAGAACTTCTCTATGAAACAGGTGCTCGAAGCAAGAATGATGGAATAATATATAGGTGGAATTTCTTTTAAACTTTATAAATAGATGAGCAATCTTCTCATATACAATGCCCGCATTGTGACTCCGATAGGACACTCTGCCCTCAGAGGAAAAGACATGTCCAATCTACAAATTATTGAAAAAGGAATAATTCGAGCTGAAAACGGAATTATCACTTATGTAGGACCAGATACTTTTGAGGATCGTCACGTTTATAACCATGGTGCTGCTGTTGATGTACATGGGAATTGCGTTTTGCCTGGTTTTGTAGATTCTCACACTCATTTTGTTTTTGGCGGTGAACGTTCCGAAGAATTTTCATGGCGACTCAAAGGTGAAAGCTATATGTCGATTATGAAACGTGGCGGCGGCATTGCCAGTACAGTGAAGGCTACTCGTGCTCTCGATATTGATACCATGTTCTCTAGAGGTCGACAAATGTTGAACCGGATGAGTCGTATGGGTGTGACTACTGTTGAAGGTAAAAGTGGTTACGGATTAGATGATCATACTGAGATCAACCAATTGAAGGTCATGAAAAGACTTAATGACATGAGTGAAAAAAAGGTTGATGTTGTTAGTACTTATTTAGGTGCCCATGCTGTACCTCCCGAATATTCTGGTAGACCTGATGAGTATATCGATTTTATGATTGATTACATGCTTCAGCCTATTCATGATAATAAATTGGCTGAGTTTTGTGATGTTTTCTGCGAAGACGGTGTATATTCTGTCGAACAATCCAGACGCTTGCTTACTGCTGCCAAGAAGGCTGGTTTCAAACTAAAGATTCATGCTGATGAAATCGTTTCATACGGAGGTGCCGAACTTGCTGCCGAATTGGGAGCTGTTTCTGCCGATCATTTGTTGTGTGCTTCAGATAAAGGCATCAAGGCGATGGCCGAGAATAATGTGGTTTGTACCCTACTCCCCCTTACAGCATTTGCTTTGAAAGGCGATTATGCTCGTGGCAGAGAGATGATTGATGCCGGTTGTGCCGTAGCTTTAGCTACCGATTTGAATCCTGGTAGTTGTTTCTCTGGTTCTATTCCATTAACTTTTGCTTTGGCTTGTATCAATATGGGACTTTCTATCGAAGAGGCTATTACTGCAATGACACTCAACGGTGCAGCAGCTCTTGGTAGGGCTGATTCAATAGGAAGTATTGAGGTTGGCAAGAAAGCCGATCTAGTTATTATTAAATCTCCTGATTATAATTTCATACCTTATTATGTTGGAATGAACAGCGTAACGGGTGTTATTAAAAATGGAATTCTCTATAACGTTGATGATATTCAAAGAGATAATATGATGAGACCCGAAGGTCGTTTGGAAATCATTATTTAATAACCATAATATAACCCAATAATAAAATAATAAATAGATGGATTATATTTTTTATTTAAAGAAGGTGGTTCGTACCAGATATGCATAAACGATGCTTGGTGGTATTTCTTTCCGTTCATTAGTGAATGAACGGAAACTATACTTCGTGTCTGATTCTGTGAAGCCTATAGATTGATACTTCCATGTGTCTTCTATTCGTTTCAAAGAATACAATAGAGTTTTGAAAATCAAATAGAGTTTTTAATAATAACCCTAATAAGAAAAGTTTATGTTAGTAGATTTAACTGTAAAAGCATTTTTAGATAAAGTAGCCGGAAAAGATCCTGTTCCAGGCGGTGGTAGTATTGCGGCATTGAATGGTGCTATTGCATCTTCTTTGGCAGCTATGGTTGCCGGTCTCACAATAGGTAAAAAAGGCTATGAGGAACAATTGAATTTGATGAATGATATTTCATCTTTCATGCTCAAACATCAGGCAGAGTTTATTGCCGATGTCGACCGTGATTCTGAAGCTTACGATAAAGTATTCGGCTGTTTCAAGATGCCGAAAGATACTCCAGAACAGAAAGCTGCTCGTAGTGCCGCTATTCAAGAGGCTACGAAGTTTGCTGCAATGGTGCCGATGCAAGTGGCTCGTAATGCTTATGCTTTGATGGATAACATTGCAGAAGTAGCTCGCAAAGGGAACAACAATGCCGTGACAGATGCTTGCGTCGCTATGATGTCGGCACGTTCGGCTGTACTGGGAGCTTTAATGAATGTTCGTATCAATCTGGGTTCTTTGAAAGACAAAGAATTTGTTGCAGAACTGCAGAATGAGGCAGACGAATTAGAGCAGAAGGCTTGTAAGAAAGAAAAAGAATTATTGGACGAAGTTGGTAAAAGTTTAAGAGTATGAAAAATGTATATATGGTAGGGTCTGGCGACCTTACACTCGAGATAGTAGAAAAGATTATTAACGAGAATTTGAGACTGGAACTTGCTCCAGAAGCAAAGAAGCGCATTCAGGCTTGTAGGGATTATTTGGATAAGAAGATTGAAGATTCGAATGAGCCTCTTTATGGTATTACAACAGGCTTTGGATCTCTGTGCAACAAGAGTATTTCTCTCGATGAATTGGGCACTTTGCAAGAGAATTTGATCAAGAGCCATGCTTGCAGTGTAGGCACAGAGTTGCGTCCATTGGTTATCAAACTGATGATGCTTTTCAAAGCTCATGCCCTCTCTTTAGGTCATAGCGGTGTTCAAGTCATTACAGTACAGCGCATTCTTGACTTCTTCAACAATGATATTCTACCTATCGTTTACGACCGCGGTTCACTTGGTGCATCGGGTGACCTCGCTCCTCTTGCCAATCTATTTCTCCCGTTGATTGGTGTTGGCGACGTATATTATAAAGGTATGAAGATGGAGGCTATCAGTGTACTCGATGAGTTTGGTTGGGAACCAGTCAAACTGATGAGTAAAGAAGGTTTGGCATTGCTCAATGGAACACAGTTTATGAGTGCCAACGGTGTATTTGCTATCCTTCGTGCCATGCATCTGTCAAAGAAAGCCGATTTGATCGCTGCGGTTTCTCTCGAAGCTTTTGATGGCCGTATCGAACCGTTTATGGATTGCATCCAGCAGATTCGTCCTCACAAAGGTCAGATTGAAACAGGAGCCGCTTTCCGTAAGATACTTGAGGGAAGTGAGATGATAGCTCATCCTAAGACTCATGTACAAGATCCATATTCATTCCGTTGTATTCCTCAAGTGCATGGTGCTGTGAAAGATGCTATTCGTTATGTGGCTTCTGTGTTGATAACAGAGATTAATTCTGTAACAGATAATCCAACGATATTCCCCGAAGAAGATCTTATTATCTCAGGTGGTAATTTCCACGGCGAACCTTTGGCTTTGGTTTACGATTATCTGGCTATTGCTTTGGCAGAACTTGGCAATATCTCTGAGCGTCGTGTCGCACAGCTCATTATGGGTCTTCGCGGACTGCCAGAGTTCCTTGTTGCCAATCCTGGATTGAATTCAGGATTTATGATACCTCAATATGCTGCTGCATCAATGGTTAGTCAGAATAAGATGTACTGTTATTCTGCTGCAAGTGATTCTATTGTATCATCCAATGGTCAGGAAGATCATGTCAGTATGGGTGCCAATGCAGCAACCAAGTTATATAAGGTTATGGATAATTTGGAATTCATCCTTTCTATCGAATTGATGAACGGCGCACAAGCATTCGAATTCCGTCGTCCCGAGAAATCGTCTCCTATTATTGAGAAGTTCCTGACTATGTATCGCAAGGAAGTTCCTTTCATCAAAGACGATATCGTAATGTACAAAGAAATTAATAAAACTGTGGCTTTCTTGAAACGTACTCAGATTGAATACTAAATAAAGAAGCTACTATAAGAGAGAGAGAAGATGCGGATATGTTCCAGCGATGGAATATATCCGTTATTTTTTGTTCTACTTGCTAATTATTTTCGTAATCAATATACTTTGTCTATAGATATAAAAAGGCTCCGATAGAATATTATTTCAATTCTATCGGAGCCTTAATGAATTATATCGAAATTATTTCTTCAGTAATTTGATTTCTAGCTTTTCGAGCATATCTTTTGTCATTTCGTCTAGGCCGTAACTTGGTTTCCAACCCCATTCGGCACGAGCGCAAGAGTCGTCCATCTTATCCGGCCAACTTTCTGCTATGCGTTGTTTGAGTGGATCTACATCGTAGACCATTTCGAAATTAGGTTTATACTTTTTGATAGCAGCATAGATAGTTTCCGGTGCAAAGCTCATTGATGCGATATTGAACGCATTGCGATGAACGAGTATTGTAGGATCTGCTTCCATCAGACGAATAGCTGCATCAAGGGCATCAGGCATATACATCATATCCATTAATGTACCTTGTTTAATAGGGCAAGTAAATTTCTCGCCTCTTACAGCATAATAGAAGATATCAACTGCATAATCAGTTGTTCCGCCACCCGGAGGTGTCACATTAGAAATGATACCAGGGAAACGTACGGCACGAGTATCAACACCATATTTATTATGGTAGTAGTCACTCAATAGCTCAGTAGTTACTTTTGTTACGCCATACATTGTACGGGGACGTTGAATGGTATCCTGAGGCGTCATATTGTGGGGAGTACTCTCTCCGAATGAGCCAATAGAACTTGGTGTAAATACTGCACAGTGGTTCTCACGAGCCGCTTCCAGTATATTCCAAAGTCCGTCGATACCAATTTTCCATGCCAAGCGTGGTTTAGATTCAGCGACAACAGAAAGTAAGGCAGCCAGATTGTAGATGGTGTCAATGTTATACTGTTTCACAACAGAAGAAATCATTTCTCCATTCGTAACATCTGCGATTGCCGACGGTCCGGATGCTTTCAGTTCGCCCTTGGGTTCTGCCCCAACAATGTAACCTGCAACAACATGTTCGTTACCATAACGCTTACGCAACTCCATAGTTAGCTCCGAACCAATTTGTCCAGTAGCTCCAATTACCAAAATATTTTTCATTTCACGAATTAATAAGGTTTTTATATCGTTTATGACTGCAAAGTAAGCTATTTTTTTTGAATATAATATCAAAAAGATAGCGATAATATCGAAAAAAATTATTTCCTTTGTACTTCAAATCATTAAAACCTAAAGAAAATGTACGGAAAAATGAAAGAACACCTCAGCCAAACCCTTGCTGAGATTAAAGAAGCAGGACTTTACAAAGATGAACGTTTGATTGAAAGTCCCCAACAAGCTGCTATTATGGTCAAAGGAAAAGAAGTTTTAAACTTCTGTGCTAACAACTATCTAGGTTTATCGAATCATCCTCGCCTTATCGAAGGTGCAAAGAAAATGATGGAACGCCGTGGTTTCGGTATGTCATCAGTACGTTTCATTTGCGGTACGCAGGATATTCATAAAGAACTCGAAGCTGCTATTTCCGATTACTTCAAGACAGAAGATACCATATTATATGCTGCTTGCTTTGATGCCAATGGCGGCGTGTTCGAACCTTTGTTTACAGAAGAAGATGCCATCATCTCTGATGCGCTCAATCATGCTTCTATCATCGACGGTGTACGTCTTTGTAAAGCAAAACGTTATCGTTATGCTAATGCTGATATGGCAGATTTGGAAAGATGCTTGAAAGAAGCTCAAGCACAACGTTTCCGCATCATCTGCACAGATGGTGTGTTCTCAATGGATGGTAACGTTGCTCCAATGGATAAGATTTGTGACTTAGCAGAAAAATACGATGCTCTGGTTATGGTTGATGAATCTCACTCTGCTGGTGTTGTCGGTGCTACAGGTCACGGTGTTAGTGAACTTTGCAAAACATACGGCAGAGTTGATATCTATACCGGTACACTGGGTAAATCATTCGGTGGTGCTCTTGGTGGCTTCACTACAGGTCGCAAAGAGATTATAGATTTGCTTCGTCAACGCAGTCGTCCATATTTGTTCTCTAACTCTTTGGCTCCTTGCATTATCGGTGCCAGCCTCGAAGTATTCAAAATGTTGAAAGAGAGCAATGCTATCCACGATAAATTATTGGAAAATGTCAATTACTTCCGCGACAAGATGATTGCTGCCGGATTTGATATCAAACCAACTCAGAGTGCTATCTGCGCTGTAATGCTTTACGATGCTAAACTTTCTCAAGTTTATGCTTCTAAGATGCTCGACGAAGGTATCTATGTAACTGGTTTCTATTATCCAGTTGTTCCAAAAGATCAGGCTCGTATCCGTGTCCAGATTTCTGCCGGTCACGAGAAAGCTCAACTCGACAAATGTATTGCTGCATTTATCAAAGTTGGTAAAGAACTTGGTGTATTGAAATAATTAGACGTAAGGTCTATACATAATAAAAGCCCGGTAGTTTACGCTATCGGGCTTATTTTTTATTTCTCGATTCTATCAATCAAGAAGTGGCTTAGAATTCGAAATCTACACAGGCTCTCTCCTCTTTGGCTTCGGCTAGTAGTTTGCCGGCAGCAACATGATCGGGATGTTTGGCATAGAAGTTTACATCTTCCAGAGTATCAAACACGCTGTTGAGGGCGATATGCCATTTCTCATTAGGATTGATATTCAGTCCTACTTCAATCTCTCTGATACAAGAAATCTTTGCAGGGAGAGCTTCAATTGCAGATTTGAAAGCATTCATTACACGCAGTTTCTCTGCTTCGGGAACGTCGTCCCTCAATTTAAATAAAACAATGTGGCGTACCATAACTTTATTATTAAAATATTCTTTGTATATTTGTTCGTTTAAACGCTTAAAGCATTTGCAAAAGTAATAATTTATCGACAAACATATTCATTATTCTATGTTAATCATTGGTATTGCAGGAGGTACAGGCTCCGGAAAAACAACTGTCGCGAAAAAGATGATAAAAGATCTTCATAGTGGAAGTGTCGTTCTTTTGTCTCAAGATTCCTATTATAAAGATAGCAGTAATGTCCCTGCCGAAGAACGTCAGAGTATCAATTTCGATCATCCAGATGCTTTTGATTGGGATTTGCTTTTCAAACAAGTGAAGTTATTGAAGAGCGGTAAAGCCATTGAGCAGCCGGTATACGATTTCATTACTAGTTCCCGACTCCCTCAAACTATTCATGTAGAACCTTGCGAGGTACTGATTATTGAAGGAATCATGGCTCTATGGAATAAGAAACTTCGTGACTTGATGGATATAAAGATATATGTTGATGCCGATGCTGATGAAAGACTTATCAGAGTTATCCGTCGCGATGTTCAAGAAAGAGGCCGTACTGCTGATGCCGTTATAGAACGATATCTAAGAGTGCTCAAACCAATGCATCGTGAGTTTATCGAGCCATGCAAACGATATGCCGATGTTATTATTCCGGAAGGCGGCGATAATACACCTGCCATTGCTATGATGACAATGTTTATTTCGAAACATCTAGATAAATAAGTTCTCTTTATGAGAAAATTCTTTTGCTTTTCCATAATAGTCATTTCTTTGCTGTTAGTTTCGTGCAACAGCAATAAAAAATCATTGCTGTCAGAACAGCGTAATGATTTGGTACAAATAAAGAAAAGCAAAGAATTGGTGGTACTTACGATGAACCGGGCAACTTCCTACTTTATTTATCGTGGCGAAGCAATGGGTTTCCAGTATGAGCTTGCCCAACAATTTGCTGCGAGTCAGGGCCTAAAACTCAAAATAAAGACAGCGCGCAACATGCCCGAAATGTTGAATATGCTTCGTAAAGGTGAAGGAGACATCGTCGCTTTCAACGTACCCTATACAAAGAAAAATAGAGATAGTCTGCTATATTGTGGCGAACAGATTGTGACACATCAAGTCTTGGTGCAGCGCAAAGGTAGCCACCTCACTCCTATTAATAATGTCACTCAGCTTGTAGGAAAGTCTGTTTTTGTGAAACCTGGCAGATACCAGCAACGATTGGAAAATTTGAATAAAGAACTCGGAGGCGGTATCAAAATTCATGTGGTGAATGCCGACAGTATAACCACAGAAGATTTAATCTATCAAGTATCATTGGGCAAGATAGATTATACGGTTACTGATGATGAAGAGGCATTGCTCAATAAAACTTATTATGAAAATCTCGATATTTCTTTGGCTGTCAGTTTCGATCAACGTTCATCGTGGGTAGTTCGAAAGAATAGTCCTCAACTTGCCGCCGCTGCTACCAAATGGTATAAAGCGAATGTTACTACCGATCAGTATAAGACGAGTATGCAGCGATATTTCGATATCAGCAAGCAGCGGTCGGGCTCTCATTACGTATTCAGCAAAAAGAAACTTTCTCCCTACGATCATTTGTTTAAGAAATATGCTAAGCAGATAGATTGGGACTGGCGATTGCTTGCGGCACTGGCTTACAAAGAATCCAATTTCAATCCGAGAGTTGTCTCTTGGGCAGGCGCTCGTGGACTGATGCAACTCATGCCTGCTACGGCCCGAACTTTTGGTGTTCCCCCTGGTAAAGATAGAAATCCGGAAGAGAGCATTAAAGCTGCCGTCAAATGTATAAAGTATATCGACAATCTATTCAGCGATATCCACAATACCCATATTCGGATACAATTTATCCTCGCTTCTTATAATGCAGGCTATAATCATATCAATGATGCCATGGCGCTGGCTTCCAAATATGGAAAGAAACGTCATGTGTGGACTGGCAATGTAGAAAAGTTCATTCTCTTGAAAAGTAATGAGAAATACTACAATGACCCTGTCTGCAAATACGGATACTTCCGTGGCATGGAGACTTATAACTTTGTTCGCGATGTACTCGACTATTACAAAGACTTTAAGAAGAAAGCAAAGCGCTAGCAGTTTATTCTATTCCGAGCTGATTCATACATTCTTGTACCTCGCTCAAATCTCCGGTATGTTTGCCTTGGTCGTCAGAAAGTTTCACGCAGTTGCGCCATTCCTGATATGAATTCATCTTGCAAGCTGTAAGTTTCATCACAATATTCTCGGGCTTATATCCGGTATCGTTAGTTAGATTGGTACCGATGCCGAAACTGCATCTTATTTTGCCTTCACAATACTCTTTAATATCAAGCGCTTTTTCAAAATCGAGCGCATTACTGAATACGATTGTTTTGGTTGTAGGGTCTATACCAAATTCTTTATAGCGAGCCACGAGCATATCGATGAACTGGTGTTCGTTACCAGAATCACAGCGCACACCATCGAATAGCTTGGCTTGCTTACGACTCAGATTGTTCAAGAAAATATCGAATGTATAAGTATCGGCAAGCGCTATACCGAGGTCACCGTCGTAAACGTTCACCCAGTTTTCGAGAGCCAGATAGTTGGCATGTTTGTAGCCGAACTGAGCACCATGAAACATAAACCATTCGTGAGGATGGGTACCAATCATCTTCATGTCGTACTTCATACCCAGCATACAGTTGGATGTTCCGGCACAATATTTGGAATATTTGTTCAGATAATCAATCACTTCGTCTTGAACTTCGAGTGAGAAACGGCGGCGAGTACCAAATTCAGAGAATACAATATGATGCTCATTAGACATCTTCACTTTCTTCTCCAATCTCTCCAACATCATTTTCTTGTCAACTTGAAATCCGCTCATCTTGTTACGCAGTTCGGCAACTACTGCCAGAATCGGCACTTCGTAAAGAGTCGCTTTATAGAGAGCATCGGTCACTTCAATATGTAGATGGTCTTTCTCGCTGAGCCAGATTTTTACTTTCTTCGGGTCGTAGTGGAACGATGATAGCCATTCCAGATACATGCGGGGTAAGAATCTGTTGTGAGTCACCATATAGTCTATTTCATCTTCCGTGAGCTGTATACTTGCCATCTGCTCTAGTTCGTCATAAATAAGCTGGATGAAATGGTCGTTATAGAGCGTCTCATCGCGGTCAATAAAACTGAATGTGCCGATAGCGTATGGAAACAACTTGATATAAGCGTAAGAAGTTGTAAATTTATAGAGATCGGTATCAAGAAGTGAGTTGATAATCATAATTTGATTGTTTTGATTGCTTTATATATAATAAGGTATAGAGAGACGAAACAAATTCCGTAACTCTCTATACCCTATTCTTTATTCTATTATTGATGTTGTTCTCTCAATAAGTCGTTCACCGTCTTTACAGGGTTAAAGGTCTCGAGAGGCACTTCTACAAAGATGGTATTCCAGTCGCTCATGGCACCATTCCAAAGGCCAGGTAGTTCGAGGGCTTTCAGATCGCGTCCGTTCTTTGATTTCTGCGAGATGAATCCCGTAGATTTATCGACAAACTTAGTGAGGTCGAACTTTTGGCCTTTATAGTCTTTCACTGCACATACTAGATCTACTGGATTGAAGTGAGTACCTTTAGTGAACATCTCCATGGCTTTGGCATCTTTCTTATCAATCTGCGAACTCTCGAGAATCTGCATAGAGTAAGAGCCATCGTTGTTATAAACCAGGAACGGACCGCCACCAGGTTCTCCAACATTCTTCACCATACCACAAACGCGGATCGGACGATGAAGTTTCTTTTTCAGATAGAGTATTAAATCGCAGTCTTCCATATTTTTGATAGCGTTGTTGCGGCAGCAAAGGTCGCGTTGCACAAACTGAACGATTTCTATAATTTGGTCGTGAGTATATTTCCCACTATCTATCAATCTCAGATATTCAAAAGCTTTCTTCTCCAGCGATACCAGAACGCCGGCTATCAGCTTTTTGTATTTCACAGTCGGGTCTTTCAGACGGTCGGGCACTACATTATCAATATTCTTGATGAAGATAACGTCAGCATCGAGGTCGTTAAGGTTTTCTATCAATGCCCCATGTCCACCTGGACGGAACAACAATTTGCCATCATCCATACGGAATGGCTTGTTCTCCATATCTACAGCCAAGGTATCGGTAGAGGGTTTCTGCTCCGAAAAGCTGATATTATATTTTACGCCGAATTCTTTTTCATATTGCGGAACTTTCTTATCAACGAGAGATTCGAACAATTCGCGATGTTCATGAGATACGGTGAAATGGATGTTTACTTCATTCTTGGCATTACGGGCGTATAAAGCTCCTTCTACCAAATGCTCTTCGAGAGGAGTGCGAGCTGCACTGCCATATTTATGGAATAAAAGCAGTCCTTTGGGCAATGCACCGTAGTTCAAACCTTCTTTATTAAGAAGAGCGGCTACTACCTCTTTATATTGTCCCTCTTTGGTGAGAGCTGCAATATCTTTATTATATAATTTCTGGCATGTGTCATTCAGTTCGCTATAGAAGGCAAAAGCACTAATATGAGCGAAGAAAATCTTTTCGAAGTCGGACGTTGGTTCTGTATAATCTGCTTCAAGAAATGAAAACAGATCTTTAAACATACGACTCGCTGCTCCCGAAGCAGGAACAAATTTTAATATGCGGTGATCGGGATGCTGAGTATAGCCGTTCCAAGCGTCTAAATATTGTTTTTCGGCCTTTTCATCGGGCAGCATTACTCCATTATCTGTCGAAGCGGCAGCAAATAATTTTAAATAAGGAAAACCTTGTTCGAAAGAAGATAATTGTCCGGCTATTTGAAGTTCGGAAATACCCTTTGCTTTCAGTTGGTCTTTGTCTTGATTTGTCATCATTGAACCTAAGTTTATATTATTAATGCTCAAAAATACAAAATGTTCTGTTGAAAAGATAAGAATAACTCAAAAAATTATTACTTTTACCAATGTTTTTAGGATTTGAGTCATGGAAACAAATATATTTTTTACCCAAGAAGAGAAGAAAGAATTGTTTGCACTCTATCGTCAGTTGATTGTTTCGGCAGGCGACACTGTGAGCAAGGAGATCATCAATAAAGTAAAAGACTACTTAATTGATGCGACGAATAATGATAGCTTGAACCGCAATGTGTTTGGCATGAACCCTGTGATTTGCGATATGCAGACCGCACTTATTGTTTCGGAAGAAATTGGTATGAAAGGGTCTACTTTAATCAGTATCATGCTTCAGAATGTGGTTCAAAGTGGTATTCTATCACTCGAACAAGTCAAAACTATTTTTGGTGAAGATGTAGAGAAGATAGTCAAGGGCCTGATTAGAACCAATCAGTTATATGCTCGTACCCCAACTGTAGAGTCCGAGAATTTTCATAGTTTGCTCATTTCTTTCGCAGAAGATATGAGGGTTATCCTCATCATGATTGCCGAGAGAGTGAACATCATGCGTCAGATAAGAGATACAGAGAACGAAAAAGATCGAATTAAAGTGGCCAATGAGGCTGCCTATCTCTATGCTCCGCTGGCTCATAAGCTCGGATTGTACAAACTGAAATCCGAACTCGAAGACTTGTCGTTGAAATATACCGAACGCGATACTTTCTATTTTATAAAGGATAAGCTCAACGCTACAAAGTCTGCTCGTGACCTGTATATCGATAACTTCATCAAGCCTATCAAAAAGAAATTGGGAGATGCCGGATTGAAGTTCGATATCAAAGGTCGTACGAAGTCTATTCATTCCATTCATCATAAGATGGTGGTGCAGAAGACTACTTTTGAGAATATCTACGATTTGTTTGCCATTCGTATTATTATCGATTCTCCACTCGATAAAGAGAAGTTGCTATGTTGGCAGGCCTATTCTATCGTCACCGATATGTATCCCCCAAATCCGAAACGACTTCGCGACTGGCTGTCTATTCCTAAGAGCAATGGTTATGAATCTTTGCACATCACAGTGATGGGTCCCGAAGGAAAATGGGTTGAAGTGCAGATCAGGACTCGCAGAATGGATGATATTGCCGAACGTGGACTTGCTGCACATTGGCGTTACAAAGGTATAAAAGGCGAAACAGGACTTGACGAATGGCTCACTTCGGTGAGAGAGGCACTCGAAAATTCTGATTCGGACTCTATGGAGGTAATGGATCAGTTCAAGATGGACCTCTATGAAGACGAAGTATTTGTATTCACCCCAAAAGGAGACTTGTTCAAATTGCCAAAGGGCGCTACGGTACTCGACTATGCTTTCCATATTCATAGCAAGTTAGGCTGTTCTTGTATCGGTGCCAAAGTCAATGGTAAGGTGGCACCTATTCGTCAAGTATTGCATAGTGGCGATCAGGTAGAGATTATGACTGCCGCCAATCAATCGCCTAAACAAGACTGGGTGAGTATCGTTGTCACTTCTAAAGCCCGTACCAAGATACGTCAGGCCCTGAAAGAGATAGCTGCCCGTCAACATTCTATTGCTAAAGAGGCACTAGAGCGCAAGTTCAAGAATAGAAAGATAGAATACGACGAACCGGTGTTGATGCGTCTCATCAAGCATTTGGGCTATAAGAATGTCACGGCTTTCTATCAAGATATTGCCGATGGTGTGCTCGATATCAATAATCTGCTCGACAAATATGTGGAACAGCAGAAACGGGATAGCGAAATGCATGACGACGGCATGCACAGTGCCGAAAACTTTTCGATTACCCCTAATGATGACGAAAAAGAAGGCGGACGAGATGTACTCATTATCGACCAGAATATGAAAGGTCTGGATTTCTCGCTTGCCAAATGTTGTCATCCTATCTATGGCGATCAAGTGTTTGGTTTTGTTTCTGTTTCTGGGGGCATCAAGATACATCGCAAAGATTGTCCTAATGCCCAGCAGTTGCACCAAAGATTCGGCTATCGTATTGTAGAAGCTCGTTGGGCTGGCAAGGGACAGGGAAGCTCCTACTCTATCACATTAAAAGTGGTGGGGCAAGATGATATCGGTATTGTGACCAATCTGACATCAATCATCTCTAAAGAAGATGGTGTGACACTCCGTTCTATCGGTATCAACTCTCAAGACGGATTATTCTCGGGTACTATTACCATCATGATTGGAGATACTTCCAAACTTGATGCGCTGCTCAAAAAACTTAAGACCGTGAAAGGTGTGAAACAGATCACCCGACTATGATATATCGATAGAATCTGTGTTTTCTAGAGCCATTCGCCGAACTTCTTGATAAATATATATTTCACTATCTGGGCTGTAATGCTGTAAGTCAGCAATATGGCTATCAGGTAGGGAAAGTATGTCAGTGGTAGTGCCGTCATCTTCAATGCCTGAGCTATTGGAGTGAAGGGAATAATGACAGCAATACACATGATTAATGAAGTGAGAGCCACCACCGGAGCCGTTGCCCAACTTTGCAGGAACGGAATTTTCCTAGTTCGGATAATATGGACTATCAGTGTTTGCGACAATAATCCTTCTACAAACCAACCCGTTTGGAACAAACTCTGATATTGAGGCATGTTGGCTTTGAATACAAAGAACATCAAGGCAAATGTCAGATAGTCGAAGATAGAACTTACCGGTCCCATGGCAAACATAAATCTCGATATGCTCGAAGCATTCCATACTTTGGGCTTTTCTATAAATTCCTTATCCATCTTATCCCATGGTATAGCCGTCTGCGATATATCATAAAGCAGATTCTGAGATAATATCTGAATAGGTAGCATTGGCAGAAATGGTAGAAATATACTTGCTCCCAGCATACTGAGCATATTGCCAAAATTGCTACTCGTTGTCATCTTGATGTATTTGATAATATTACCAAAAGTGCGCCGGCCATAAATAACACCCTTTCGCAATACCATCAAATCTTTTTCGAGCAAGATGATATCCGCACTCTCTTTGGCGATGTCGACAGCTGTATCAACAGATATTCCTACATCAGCGGCTTTGAGCGCGGCAGCGTCGTTGATGCCGTCGCCCATGAAGCCAACGCTATGTCCCATTTTTTGTAAAGTAGTTACTACTCGTGACTTTTGCATCGGACTAAGTTTGGCAAATATGGCAACGTCTCTGACTTGTTTCTTCAGTTCTTCATCGTTCATCTCTTCGAGTTGGTTACCCAATATGATATGTTCGAAAGGAATGCCTACGTCATGGCAAATCTTTTTGGTCACAATTTCGTTGTCTCCAGTTAGTACTTTTATTTGAACTCCGAGGTTTTGAAGGGCTTGAATGGCATCATGGGCCGATGGTTTGGCGGGATCTAGAAATCCTACAAATCCTGTCATAATCAAATCTTTCTCATCTTCTACCGAATAGTTCAAAGCCCTCTCGTCAAATTCTTTCACTGCAACGATAAGCACTCTCAAACCCTCTTCGTTGAGTCTATTCGACATCTCGATGATATGCTTTCTGATAGATTCGTCCATCGCTACTATTTGGTCGGTAGCAATTTGTAGTTGTCGGTCATCACCCGGATCGAAAGCTCTGTCGCACAGTTTGAGCATTTCTTCTACAGCACCTTTGCAAATCAAGAGATGCTTGCCGTTAGATTGTTTCAGTACCACCGACATTCTTCTTCGTTGGAAGTCAAAAGGAATCTCGTCTATTTTGGTGAATTCTTCGTCGGCATGAAGGGTATCATGAAGATCTACGTGTTCCAAAATTGCCATATCTAGTAGACTTTTCAGTCCTGTCTGATGATAGCTGTTCAGATAGGTCCATTTCAATACTTCTTCATCGCTTTCGCCATATATATTAAGGTGTCGTTCGAGCACCACTTTATCGAGTGTCAGTGTTCCGGTCTTGTCTGTACAAAGCATATCCATCGCGCCGATGTTCTGTATGGCATTGAGCCGCTTCACGATGACTTTTCTTTTACTCATGTTCACAGCACCTTTCGCCAAATTGGCGGTTACTATCATCGGTAGCATTTCGGGGGTTAGTCCTACGGCTATGGCAACAGCAAAGAGAAGTGCTTCTAGCCAGTTGTCTTTGGCTAAACCATTGACGACGAAAACGACGGGTACCATCACCGCCATAAAGGTGATGAGCAGATAACTCACTTTCTTCAGTCCCTTGTCGAAACCAGTTTCAGCTCTTTTATTCATCACCGACTTGCTGAGCGAACCGAAATAAGTCATGCTGCCTGTGTTCACAACAATGGCTGTTGCCGTACCGCTCACAACGTTAGTACCCATATAGCAGATATTTTCCAACTCGAAAGGAGACTGTTTTGCAATGCTTTCTTCATTGAGTGTCATACTCCTTTTTTCTACCGGTAGTGATTCGCCGGTCAATGCCGACTGAATGACAAACAAGTCTTTTGATGATAATATACGGCAGTCGGCAGGAATCATATCACCGGCAGATAAAGAAATGATGTCGCCCGGCACTAGTTCGTGCATGTCAATCTCTGCTTTGTTACCTTCTCTTGTTACCGTGGCAGTTGTTTCTACCATATCTTTGAGCTGATTGGCCGCAGCATTACTTTTGTATTCTTGAATGAAGCGTAGCACCACACTGATGAATACCATTACAGCAACCATGATAACGGTAGAATAGTCTTCGTCAGTTGTTTTGGGTAGCCATATATCGATAATAGCAGATGTAACAGCTATAAAAATAAGAATACCGATAAAGGGATTGACAAAAGCACTGAGTAGTTGCGAAACCCACGACGGCGATTTCTCGTGTTGCACTTCGTTGAGACCATATCTTTCTTGCTTTTCTTTAACTGAATCTTCGTCTAGTCCCCCTATCCTACTATCCATCATCCGATAGAGCAACTTTTCATCATTGCAACTAGCTTCGAGCAGTTTTTTCATGCTTGTAGCAAAGCTGTTGGCAGATTTTTTCTGAGCATTCTTGTGCCATGCCATCATATTCTTTCCTCCTTGTCGTTAGGTAGTGTAGACGAGGAAGTTTAGACAACGGAATAATGAAATTACCGTATAGTATAGTTCCTGGCTACACTAAATTGTTAGTTTGATTATTTTCCGGGCCGTCGTCCATTGAATATTTATTTTTTGATTAATGCCGCAAAAGTAATTATTCTTTTTCTTCCTATATATGTTATTTCAAAAAAAAGATAGCGCTCTAATTATATTCTAATAAAAACTAAGCCGATAGGGAAATCAATCCTTATCGGCTTTGCAATATATTTTATAATAATATTAGTACTGTTCTTTCTCGTTAGGAAAATCAGTGCTTTTCACGTCGCGAACATAGTTTCCGATAGCGTCGGTCATCACTGTATGAAGATCGGCATAGCGACGTAGAAAACGGGGAGTGAATCCTTGATTCATGCCAAGCATATCTTGTATCACTAGTATCTGTCCATCTGTTCCGTTACCGGCACCGATACCAATTGTAGGGATATTGAGGGCTTTTGAAATATTGGTAGCTAGTGCTGTAGGAATCTTTTCGAGAGTGATAGCAAAGCATCCGGCTTCTTCGAGTGCATGAGCATCACTAATGAGTTTTGCAGCTTCATCATCTGCTTTGGCACGAACAGAATAAGTGCCAAACTTATTGATAGATTGCGGTGTAAGTCCAAGATGTCCCATCACCGGAATGCCGGCAGCTACAATCTTCTTGATGGTATCGATGATTTCGATGCCACCTTCTAGTTTCAAGGCATCGCAACCGCTTTCTTTCATCATCCTGATAGCATTGGTTACGCCTTCGGTAGGATTCACCTGATAAGAGCCAAAAGGCATATCGCACACCACTAGAGCACGTTTTACTGCTCTTACTACACAAGAAGCGTGATAAATCATCTGGTCTATAGTAATAGGAAGAGTAGTAGAATGACCAGCCATCACGTTGGATGCCGAATCGCCTATTAATATTCCATCTATACCAGCACCATCGACAATACTAGCCATGGTGTAATCGTATGAAGTCAACATGGAGATTTTCTCTCCGTTGTGTTTCATCTCTTTGAAACGCTGAGTCGTTACTTTACGTTTGTCATCTGTAATATAACCAGCCATTTTTATTTTTTATTTGTTATAATAATCTGACTTAGCCAGGCAGTATCTTTGCCGGCGAAATCATTAATAATACAGTCTGCTTTACCTTCTATTGCACTAGCCGGATTGGTGGTCGCTAGTCCTACAACCAATGCACCTGCTGTTCTACCGGCTTGCAGTCCATGAAAGGAGTCTTCGAACACAATGCTGTGGGCAGCATCCGCATTAAGAAGCTGCATACCTTTAAGAAAACACTCGGGATCGGGTTTTGAGTGGGAGAACATTTCGGCTGTAAGGATGTTGTCGAACATGGCTTTAAAGTCGGGATGAGCACGATACACATTGTCCATCTTAGCGTCGTTCGAACTGGTCACCAGTGCTGTTCTCATTCCGTGTCGACGAATGTCTTTAATAAAAGTATTGGCACCGGGAATATAATTGAACTTCATGTCCTTTTCGAATGCGTTAAGTTCGCCGGTTACTTCATTTTTTAAAGCTTCGTTATCCGGAAAATATTTATCGTATATCTGAGTCAGAGTTTGCCCTTTAATAAGACTGCAGAAGTTGTCGATGCCTAGTCTGCGCTTGCCTTCTTCGTCCCAAAAGATGGTATATTGTGGTTCTGTATCCATCACTACTCCATCAAGGTCGAAGAGCGCAATATATTGGTTTATGTCTATCATTTTCTTCATTTTGGCTGCAAAGGTCGCAAAAAAAGATGAGTTAGGCAAACAATTATTATCTTTGCATCTAGAAATGATGAACAAAACAATTATACCATATTATATTATAGCTTTCTTAATACTCCTATCAGCTTGTCAGCATCATGATGAGCAATTGGATAAAGCTCGGTTCTGCATTTGTCAAGCCGATAGTTTGCTCTCTGCCCATCAAGATGCAAAAGCAGTGACTGCTTTGATTGCCTCGGTAGAATATGCCAGGCAATCAGATAATTTGGAACAACTTTACCTCTCGCAGAAGAAGCTGGGCGAAGTACTTTCAAGTCGCGGCCTTTACCTCCAAGCCGATTCGGTTTATGAAGAGCTTGCACTACTACAGAAAAATCACAATGACAACTCTTATTTAATGGCCACACTCATAGCCCAAAGTGATAATCTGGTTCTTGGCAATATTTCGCAAGATAAAGCAGAACAAAAATTGACTACCGTACTTGCTCTATCAAAGAACCCGGCTATCAATGAGAAATGTTACTACTTGCTTTCTTCTGTCTATCGCAATAAGAAACAAATTCGTAGAACGATAACTGTTTCTCGTGAAGGGTTGAAACTGACCCGTGATAAAAAGCATATCGAATGTTATAATAATATGTTGCAGAAATGCTATTCCGAATTGAATATGTCCGATTCGGATGCTTACTTTATGCATCGGACCATGGAAGGTAGTTCCAATCTGATTTCTAGCATTTATGTTTTCAAGTCGGCCGATAAGAAAAAGAATCAGATGTGTATTGTTTATAAAGATTTCCCTTCTTTAAGTGGTGTCACAATTCAGAAAGAACCCAATAAAGCTATTATTAAGGTCTTGGCCGACTACAATCATAAGGCTCATGGCTCCAAGGTTTGGCTTGTTCTAACTTGTATATGTCTATTGCTTATCTCTGCTGCTGTCTTATTCATATATTATATATGGCAACGGCATCAACGCCGCAATAAGGTGATAGATGAACTAACTTCGCAAGTTGACGATTTAAAGAAAAACAGTTTGATAATAGATTATAAAAAGACCGATGTATACAAGGAGTTGGTGGAACTTGCTCAAACCAATTTTGAAAAGGTAGATAGTCCACTTGACGTTTCTCCTACTCTTTGGCATCAACTTTATGATACGATTACCGAACGAAATCCTCACTTTATTGAACAACTGAAAGTTCGTTATGGCATCACTGTCGACGAAGATATTCATTTTTGCTGCCTGCTCCATCTCGGACTCACTTATATCGAGATTGCTCATCTTTATGGTTGTACCAAACAAGCCATCTATAAACGACGTGATACGTTGATAAGGCATTCATTATTGTCTTCGAAGCAGGAGTTTACTGAGATGATAGCACAACTTTAAGTAAGGTCTTATTATCTGGCATTATATTTGTTTATCTCTAACCATATTAAAAATAAAACAAAATGAAAAGAAAAGAAATCAACCCCTTTGAGTATGCTCCGCAAATACTCAGTGCCTTGAATAAGGGTGTACTGCTCACATCCAAAGCCGATGACAAAGTGAATACGATGACAATTGGTTGGGGAACATTAGGTGTAGAATATAACGAACCGATTTTTATTTGTTTCGTTCGCGAAGGCAGGTTTACCCGTCAGTTGATTGATAAGAGTGGAGAGTTTACTGTTAATATTCCATTTGGTGAATACGACAAACATATTCTTGGTATTTGTGGCAATCGTCACGGCGACGAACATGACAAAATCGCCGAGGCTCATCTCACTCTCGTTGATGGCGAAGAGGTTTCTGTACCGGCAATCAAAGAACTGCCCTTAACATTGGAGTGCAAAGTGGTTTATCGTCAGCAGCAGGAACTAAAGAATATGGCACAAGATGATTATCATCAAGATTTCTTTCCACAAGATGTACCAAGTTCAAACTGTATGAGAAATAAAGATGCTCATGTAGCTTATTATGGTAAGATAGTCAAAGCGTATATTATTGAAGACTAAGTCTTTAAAATTATATTTTTCAGTGCAGGCTTTATGTCTGCACTGTTTCTATTTTAATAGATCATCTATTTCTTTAATTATTTGATTCGTGTTGGATGATCGAGGTGCTTGAGTCGAGA
>DAIUBN010000022.1:0-23995 GCA_036846645.1 Bacteroidaceae bacterium
TGCTCCTGTTGTGCCTACAAAACAATATAGAAGTGGCAATTCGGTGCCTCGTGAGCTATCGCTGTTCAAAGAAAAGGGTGAAACCTATATCAAGTGTTCCCCTGTGGCAGAATTGCTTTCGTTGCGAAAAGAGCGGGTATCTAAACGTTCGTTTACTGTTGCTTCAAACTATACCATCAAAAACTTGTTGCAACACAATGAAGGAGCATTCGAGATAGAAATGACACTCGAAGACAATGCAGCGCAGATGATGTGCTTCGAACTCAAAAATGAGAAAGGAGAGAAGGTGTCATGCTATTTCGACGTTGCAAAGCATCAGTTTGCTATGGACAGGACCAAGAGTGGCGATGTTTCTTTCAGTAAGGACTTCCCTTGCACTACTTTTGCACCAACAACATCGCAGAAGACACATACCATAAGATTGTTTTTCGACCGGTCGAGCATCGAGATATTTGGCGACAACAGTCGTTTTGCCATGACCAATCTGGTATTTCCTTCCGAGCCCTACAATCAATTGGACTTCGTTGCCAAGAGTGGCACTTTCAAAGTTAAATCATTAAATATCTACAAACTTCAATAATACAAAATCATGAACAATAAATCAAACACTTCTTTGTCCAAGCTCATTCCCGTGATGCTTTGTTTCTTCACCATGGGTTTCGTCGACTTGGTAGGCATTGCATCCAATTACGTGAAAGCCGATTTGCATCTCACCGACTCTCAGGCCAATATATTTCCTTCACTTGTCTTCTTCTGGTTCTTGATATTCTCTATTCCAACCGGTATGTTGATGAATCATATCGGCAGAAAGAAAACAGTGTTGCTGAGTCTGATTGTAACCATTCTATCTTTGTTGTTGCCCATCTTTGGCGATAGCTATATGTTGATGTTGGTATCATTCTCTCTATTGGGCATTGGCAACACCCTGATGCAGACGTCTCTCAATCCGCTGCTATCGAATATCGTCAATGGTGACAAGCTGGCAAGTAGTCTCACTTTCGGTCAGTTCATCAAGGCGATAGCTTCATTTCTTGCTCCTTATATTGCGATGTGGGGCAGCACACAAGCCATTCCTGCTTTCGGATTGTCGTGGCGGGTATTGTTCCCGGTTTATATGGTTATCGGTGTGATTGCTGTCTTTGCGTTGAACTTCACTTCAATCAGCGAAGAGAAAGAAGAAGGCAAACCTTCTACTTTCTTCGAATGTCTGTCCTTGCTGAGCAAACCATTCATATTGTTGTCTTTTATCGGCATCATGTGCCATGTAGGCATTGATGTCGGAACAAATACTACAGCTCCCAAGATATTGATAGAGCGTTTGCATATGACGCTTACCGATGCCGGATTCGCTACGAGTCTCTACTTCATCTTCCGTACGGCAGGCTGTCTGCTGGGATCTTATTTCTTGAGCAAATTCTCTGCAAAGAGTTTCTTCTTGATCAGTGTGCTTTGCATGTTGGCAGCAATGGTGGGGCTCTTTATCTTCAGTACTCAGGCCATGCTTTATGTCTGCATCGCTTTGATAGGTTTTGGCAATTCCAATATCTTCTCAATAGTCTTCTCGCAAGCCTTGCTTTATCTACCCGAGAAGCGAAACGAAGTATCGGGCTTAATGGTCATGGGACTCTTTGGTGGCACTATCTTCCCGCTTGCAATGGGTTTTATGAGCGATATGATGGGGCAAGTAGGAGCAGTCATTATCATGACTATCGGCGTGCTCTATCTGTTGAGTTATACATTGAAAATAAAAAAATATTAATCGATAAATTTAAGATATGATGAACGATATTATTGTAGGAATGGGCGAAGCACTTTGGGATGTGCTTCCCGAAGGAAAGAAGATAGGCGGTGCACCAGCCAACTTTGCCTATCATGTATCTCAGTTTGGTTTCGATAGTTATGCCGTGAGTGCCATCGGAAACGATGCTTTGGGCGATGAGTTGCTCGATGTGTTCAATCAGAATAAGGTGCAGCACTATCTTCAGCGTGTTGACTATCCTACAGGAACAGTGCAAGTAAGTCTCGACAAACAGGGAGTGCCTTGCTACGATATCAAGCAAGACGTGGCATGGGACAATATTCCTTTCAATTCCAAGCTCGAAGAGATGGCGCACCACACTCGTGCCGTTTGTTTCGGCTCGTTGGCACAACGCAGCAAGGTGAGCCGCGAAACCATTAACAAGTTTCTCGATGCGATGCCCGAGGATGATGGCCAACTGAAAATATTCGATATCAATCTACGTCAGTCGTTCTATAACAAAGAAATTATCAAAGATTCATGTCGTCGCTGCAATGTGTTGAAGATTAACGATGAAGAACTCGTCACGGTGAGCCGATTGTTTGGATATCCCGGCATCGATTTGCAGGATAAATGTTGGATATTGCTGGCCAAGTACAATCTGAAGATGCTGATTCTGACTTGCGGAACTAACGGCAGTTATGTATTCACTCCAGGTATAATATCATTTCAAGAAACGCCGAAAGTAAAAGTTGCCGATACCGTTGGAGCAGGAGATTCATTTACAGCAGCCTTTTGTGCTTCTATCTTGAAAGGCAAATCAGTAATGGATGCTCATCACTTTGCAGCCGAAGTATCAGCCTTTGTTTGTACTCAAAGTGGAGCGATGCCAAAATTTTCTGACGATTTGAAGAAAAAAATTGAATAATCTATTGAAAATAAATTATCTTTGAGGTGTCGCTTTTGGGCGGCACCTTATTTCATTTAAACCTATACCAAATGAAGCACTATCACTCTTTATTCATCTGTCTAATGCTTGTGTTGCTATCCGCTTGTCAAAGCAGGGGTAGGCATTATATAATAGGTGTATCTCAATGTAGTAACGATGAATGGCGAACGCAGATGAATAAGGAGATACTTCGTGAGGCGCATTTCTACGACGGTCTTAAAGTCGATATAAAGACAGCCAATGATAATACTCGCCAGCAAGAGTCCGATATCAATGATTTCATCAAGCAGAAAGTAGATTTGCTCGTTATTTCGCCCAATCAAGGTTCGGAACTCACTCCGGTAGTAGAGAAGGCCTTTGATGCTGGCATCCCCGTCATACTTGTCGACAGGAAGATTCTTTCTCAGAAATATACCGCATTTATCGGCGCCGACAACGAAGGCATAGGCAAGGCAGTGGCCTATTATGTTGCAAATATGTTGAAAGCTAGGGGCAAGGTAGCAGAGATATCAGGGCTTAAAGGTTCAACGCCTGCTATCGAGCGCGATAAGGGATTCAGCGAAGCGCTTTCTTCCTATCCACAAATCAAGTTGGTGAGCAAGGAAGATGCTGGATGGCTCAAGCTATCTGCCGAGAAAAAGATGCATCAGATACTTGCTCAGCATCCTGATATCAAACTTGTTTATGCCCAAAACGATCGTATGGCGGCTGGTGCATACGATGCCGCTTGCAAGATGAGAAAGGAGAAAGATATTGTCTTTATCGGTACAGATGCTCTTTCGGGTAAGGGTTACGGACTCGAGATGGTGAATCAGGGTAAGCTAGCTGCTACATTTATCTATCCTACCGGAGGAGATAAAGTGATACAGACAGCGATAGATATTCTGAACAAACGTCCTTTTTCTCGTGAAAGAATGCTCACAACGGCGGTGATTGATAAAAACAATGCTCATGTCATGTCTTTGCAAGCCAACCAGATAAACGAACTCGATGAAAAGATAGAGAAGCTGAACAATAGAATAGGAATCTATTTGATAAGGTATTCCAATCAGCAAATCGTGCTTTATGGCAGTCTGATTATTCTTTTGCTTGTTGCCGGTTTGTTGATTGTCGCCTTCAAAGCATTACGTTCGAAGAACCGAATGAATCTTGCGTTGTCTCAACAGAAGCAGCAGTTGGAAGAGCAAAGGGATAAGTTGGCCGTTCAGCGCGACCAGCTCATTCAGCTTTCTCAGCAATTGGAAGAAGCCACTCATGCCAAGCTGGTCTTCTTCACCAATATCTCCCATGATTTCAGAACTCCGCTCACTTTGATTGCCGATCCGGTAGAATTATTGTTGAACGACAAGACGATGACCGACCACCAACACGAACTCTTATCATTGGCACAAAGAAATGTGAAGATATTGTTGAGGCTGGTAGGCCAGATTCTTGATTTCAGAAAATACGAGAATGGCAAGATGGAATTTCATCCCGTGTCGCTCGATGTGTTGAATTGCCTGAACACTTGGAACGCTGCCTTCTCATCGATGGCATTGCACAAGCATATTCATTTCTCTTTCAATTATGCTCCTTCTACCGATTATCATACATTAGCCGATTTGGAGAAACTGCAAAGTATCTATTTCAATCTACTTTCCAACGCCTTTAAGTTTGTTCCCGAAAATGGTAAAGTGGCTATAGATTTGTCTTTGCAGGCCAAAGAAACAGGCGAATACATTCGTTTCACCGTGGCCAATACCGGTAGTCTGATTGATGCAGAACATATTCGTAGTATCTTCGACCGCTTTTATCAAGCAGGCAGCCATCATGCCGGTTCGGGCATCGGATTGGCACTTGTCAAAGCTTTTGTCGATATGCATGGTGGTCATATTTCTGTAGAGAGTGACGAGAAGAAGGGAACTATCTTCATTGTCGACATCCCGCACAGGGTGGTCAATGATGATGTTGTCCTATCTCAACAGTCTGTTGACGAAGTTTCGTCGGTTAGTGTAGAAGACGAAGACAATGCAACTGAAGAAGAAGATTATGATAGCGAAAAGATGTCGGTTCTTGTGATAGACGATAATGCCGATATTCGTTCGTATGTTGCCTCCTTGCTAAAAAATGAATATTCAGTGCTCCAGGCCGCCAATGGAAAAGAAGGAATACAGAAGGCAATGAAATATGTGCCTAATCTCATTATTTGTGATGTGATGATGCCCGGCATCGATGGCATAGAATGTTGCCGTCGGTTGAAGAACGAGTTGCAGACCTGTCATATACCTATTATATTGCTCACTGCCTGCGCCCTCGACGAGAAACGTATCGAAGGTTATGATGGTGGAGCCGATTCTTATATATCCAAACCATTCAGCTCGCCATTGTTATTGGCTAGAATACACAATCTTATCTCTTCTCACGAGAAGTTGAAAGAAGCATTCTCTGATGGACAGATGCCTGCGGTCAAAGTTGATATCTGCGATATGGATAAAGATTTCTTGGAGAAGTTTCGTCAGCTCATAGATAGTAAGATGAACGATTCCGAACTTAATGTAGAAGAACTCGGTTCGAAGATGGGATTGAGCCGCGTGCAGCTATATCGCAAAATTAAATCGTTGACCAATTATTCGCCAAACGAGTTTCTTCGTGTAGCCCGACTTAAAAGAGCAAACGCATTGCTTGCTTCTTCCCAACTGAGCATTGCCGAGATCTGTTATGAGGTAGGTTTCTCTTCTCCTTCTTATTTCACTAAATGCTATAAAGAGCAATATGGCGAGAGTCCGACCGATTTTCTGAAAAGAAAGAACAATTGATGCCATAATAATTGAGCGATAAGTATCGAAAAGTATGCTCTCATTATGATTATTGTTGCATTGTCTAGTCTTTTTGTTTCAATGAAACAAATGTAACGAGTTTAGAAACATTATTACCAATCGTTGTTTGCGTCTTCCTATATATTTGCAATAGATTCAAGTGGAATCAGAAGTAATTATATAGTTAACGTAAAAATTGAAAAGATGAGAAGCATGAAAAGCAGTTTTTTATGTGTATTACTATTACTAGTTTGCACTATTGCCCAAGCGCAAAACTTGGTAGTAAAAGGTAAGATTATCTCGAAGACGGACAAAGAGCCCGTAATTGGTGCAACAGTCAAAGAGAAAGCTTATCCTACCAATGGAGTCATTACCGATGTCAATGGTAACTTTACTTTGACGATGAAAGGTAATGGTGATTTGGTTGTATCTTATGTAGGTTACAAAACAGTGACCGTTCCTGCAAAGCAAGCCAAGGAAATTGTTATCGAAGAAGACAATGCAATGCTGCAAGAAGTTGTTGTTACCGGTTATATGACAGAGAAGAAAGCCGATTTGACCGGTTCTGTTTCGGTAGTCAAGATGAAAGATGTAGCCGATATCCCAACAGGTAATGTATTATCTGGTTTGCAGGGTAGGGTGCCAGGTATGAACATCACAACCGATGGTACTCCGGGTGCCGCCAATACCTCTATATTGGTTCGTGGTAAATCTTCTTTCCGTGATGATGCCAACTCTCCTCTTTATATTATCGACGGCGTGATGACACGTGATAATATCTCTTCTATCTTATCGGCCAATGACGTAGAGTCTATTCAGGTTCTGAAAGATGCTGCATCTGCTTCAATCTATGGTGCACAGGCAGCGAATGGTGTTATCATCATCACTACAAAGCACGCTAAGCAAGGCGAGATCAGAGTTAATGTAGATATGTCTTTGACTGCTCAGACTTACACTTGCAAGTTTGATATGCTCAATGCTGATGAATGGGGACAAGTGTATTGGCAAGCCTATAAGTATGCCAATAACGGCGCTACTCCAAGTAGCGAGGTT
Organism: Bacteroidaceae bacterium; assembly: GCA_036846645.1. GTDB lineage: Bacteria > Bacteroidota > Bacteroidia > Bacteroidales > Bacteroidaceae > JAAYUD01. Next base: position 6,536 of record DAIUBN010000022.1, read on the forward strand.
TATGGTAGCGGTGCTACTCCCCAATTGCAAGATTATATTGGTTTGAACAATGTAAAGGTTCATGCAGTAGATACCGATTGGCGTAAAGAAACATACAAAACATCTTTGATGCAGAATTATAATATCAACCTCTCTAAAGGAACAGAGAATGGTTCGACTACATTAACGATGAATTATATGGACCATGAGGGTTTGGTAAAGAATACTAATTTCAAAAGAGTAAATACTCGTTTGAATAGTGATTATAAGTTCTTGAACAATCATCTTCGTATCGGAGAGAATGTGGCAGTGAATTATTGGACTCGCGTTCTTAGTCCTGGTGGCGTAGACGAATTGGCAATCAAACAACATCCTGCCAAGACTGTATATGATGTAGATGGTAACTATAACGATGCTATCGGCGATGTACTGGGCGATGCTCCAAATGCAGTGCGTTTGTTGAACAACGAGAAGAACAACAAACATGAGTATTGGAGAGTATTCGGAAATGCTTTTGTAGAGATAGAGCCGATTAAGAACTTAGTGATTAAATCAAACTTTGGTGTCAACTATTATAATGAGAACAATAAGGTATTCGAACCGAAGTGGGCACGCGATAATGTGAACAAACTGACACAGACTTCAGTGAGAAAAACAGATTGGGTGTGGACCAATACCATAGCTTATAATAAGGATTTTGGAAAGCACAGCGTTTCGGCTTTGTTCGGTACCGAAGCCAAAAAGTACAACACAAAGGCTGAATCTGCATACGGAACAGGATTGTCTGTTGAAGATGAAAATTATATTTATCTTGATGGTGTCACCGCCGGACAGACTGTAGGAGGAAATGCAAGCAACTATGCAATGGTATCTTATTTTGGAAAAGTCAACTATACATACGATGAGAAATATTTATTATCTGCAACATTAAGACGTGACGCATCTTCTAGACTGAGTAGTTCGCACAATGCCGAATACTTCCCTTCTGTATCTGCCGGATGGCGTATCTCGAGAGAGAAGTTCATGCAAAAGACATCCAACTGGCTTTCTGATTTGAAACTTCGTGCAGCGTGGGGTATCAATGGTAACGACATTATCGATAACGAAGCTTTCTATACCAAGTATCTGGTAAGTCTGAAAGACGCCAGCTACAATATCAGCGGTGATGGCTCTACATTATCTCCAGGTGCTTACAAAGTGAAGTCTACCAATCCCGATCTGACTTGGGAGACAACGACACAAACTAATATTGGTTTTGATGCAATGTTCCTGAATTCTCGCTTGGGTGTATCATTAGATTATTTCTATAAGAAGACCAAAAATATGTTGATTCAGAAGGGTTATATCGCTCTTATCGGTGAAGGTGGTTCGTGCTGGTACAATGGTGGTAGCATGGAGAATAAGGGACTTGAAGCTGTCTTATCTTGGAGAGATCATATCAAAGATTTCAATTACGATGTTTCTCTCAACCTCTCTTATTACAAGAACAAGGTGACTTATCTGACCGATGATATCAAGTATACTTTTGGAGGCGGTAATGGTGTCGATAAGACTTTGGAAGGTCAGTCTTTCGGAGCTTGGATGGGTTACAAAACAGATGGAGTATTCCACACACAAAAGGAAGTAGATGATTATAAGTCTAAATAAACCGTAGAATATGGTGCACCCGGTGTAGGACGTATCAGATATGTAGATGCCAATGGTGATGGTAAGATTAATGTCAACGACCGCACTTGGTTGGGTTCTGACAATCCAAAGTTGATTGGTGGTCTCAATATCTCTTGCAACTATAAAGGTTTTGATTTGAGCTTGTTCTTCAACGGAATGATTCGCGATGCTTACAACAACTCTAAATACTATACAGACTTGTTCCAGTGCTGGACCGGTAATCACTCCACTCGTTTGCTCGGTGCTCTCAATGCATACAAGAATTTCGAATCGACAGGCGTTTACAATTCAGACACGCCAGCCTTGACTACATTGAATAGTAACAATGAGGATGCTGTTTCTCAGTTCTATATCGAGAATGGTTCGTATATCAAACTCAAGACTTTGACTCTTGGTTATACTTTGCCCGATGCTTTGATGAAGAAACTCAAATTGAGAAGTGCAAGAGTATATGTTCAAGGTCAGAACATATTCACTATAACAAAATATACTGGTGCCGACCCAGAAGGTTTGGGATATCCTTATCCATTGCCTAAAACTTATTCAGTGGGAGTGTCATTCGGTTTCTAACCTATTAAATTATCAGAATTATGAAAATCAAAAATATTATCATACTGTCATTACTTGCTATGAGTGTGGCAAGTTGTAACGAAAATAGTTTCTTGGATTGCAAACCTCAAGGAAGTCTTAACGAAAGTACAATGACTTCTACAGATGGTGCAGACTTGTTGATTAATGCAGCTTATGCAGCACTTGGTGGTCCCGAAGGACAATCGTGGAGTGTCTGGCTTTATCCTACGAGCAATTGGAGTTATGGCGAAGTACGTTCCGACAATGCATACAAAGGTGGCGGCGGAGTAGGCGACGTGAATGAAATCCATAAGATGGAAACATTTGATGTCGACGCTACAAATGGCAATCTCGATTCAAAGTGGTATCATCTATATTGTAGTGTGCAACGTTGCAATTCGGCACTCAAAGTACTTAATGCTGCAACAGACGATCAGGTAGAAAACCGCAAGGTTCGTATCGGTGAGATGAAAGTGCTACGTGCCCATTTCTATTTCGAATTGAGCAGACTCTACAATCATATTCCTTATTTCGATGAAAATGTGACAACTGATTATACAAAGATTTCTAATACCGAGTTCACTAGAGATGAGATATTGGGCAAGTTGGCTCAAGAGATGCTCGATGCTGCCGAACTTCTTCCCGAAACTCAATCGGAGATTGGTAGAGTCAATAAGTACGTAGCTTATGCCTACGCTGCCAAGATTAAGTTGTATCAGGCTTACAAACAGAGTGAGACAGATCATACAATTCAGTCGGTAGATAAGACGTTGATGCAAGAAGTAGTGACACTTTGTGACAAACTCATCAATAGTGGTAAGTATGCTTTGCTTTCCGATTTCCAAGGTCTGGATTTGATAGCCAATGAAAATGGTAAGGAATCTGTCTTCGCTATACAATATTCTATGAACGACGGTACAGTGAATGGTGGTCGTATCAATTGGAGCAATTTGTTGAACTCTCCCGCAGGTGGCAGCCCTTACGGTGGTGATGGTTTCTTCTTGCCAAGTCAGGATTTAATCAATGCCTATCAGACAGATGCCAATGGTTTGCCCGACTTTGATTATCAATCGAAGAGCAATTATAGCAAGGTTACTTTGAGCAATGGTGCTTATGTATTATCGAACACCACTCCCAATGTGGATCCTCGTCTCGACTTTATTGTAGGTCGCCCCAATATTTCATGGAAAACTTATAAGAAATCGGCTTGCAATGCTTGGGTTCGCGATAAAGATACTTATGGCTACAACTGCGTCAAACGTTTCTGGGTATCTCCCGAAAGTTCGGATATGCTATCGGGATGGCCTTGGGGAGCTTCAGAGATGAATTGGCAACTCATTAGATATGCAGATGTATTGTTGTGGAAAGCAGAGGCATTGATAGAGATCGGTAGCGATTTGGATACTGCCAGAAGTCTTATCAATATGGTAAGAGACAGAGCAAAGAACAGCTCATACGTGAAAGACTTTAATGACAATTCTAAGAATGCAGCCAACTATAAGATTAGTCTTTACACCGCCGATGGATGGACACAAGATTATGCCCGCAAAGCTCTTCGTACAGAGACTCGACTAGAAGAAGCCCTCGAGGGTGATCGTTTCTTCGACTTAGTGCGCTGGGGTATTGCAGAAAGCGTGATGAGCAATTATATCAAGGCAGAAAAGGCTACTAGAATATACTATGCCAACTCGAAGTTTACGAAGGGAAAGGATGAATTTCTTCCAATTCCAAGCAATCAATACAGCTTCTCTCAAGGCTTGTATGTACAGAATCCAGGTTATGCATCGTTCAAATAATAGGTTCATTGTTGATTAGGAAGAGCGGGTGTGTCGTTGCGGCATACCCGCTTTGTTTATTACTCATATCTCTGTCGCATTGCGCTTATTTAGAGATATTTTGTCGTTCCACATATGTGATTCGGTCGAATCACGGCCGTGGAACGATCGACTCACATATATGATTCGATCAACTCACATATGTGGAACGACAAAAACAAAAAGAGAATGCATCGTGTGATACATTCTCTTTTCTTAGTATGTTATAATAAACCTATTTGAAAACCTTTATTCTTTCTTCGAGTGGTTTAAATTCTTTCTCGCCTGGTTCGCCTGCGGGTGTGCCGAAAGGCATTTCGGCAATGAGCTTCCATGTAGATGGAATGTTCCATTCTTTGGCTACAGCTTCGTCGATGAGTGGGTTGTAGTGCTGCAAGTTTACTCCGAATCCGAGGTCTTCGAGCATAGTCCATATCGATAACTGATGCATGGCAGATGTTTGTTGCGACCATACAGGGAAGTTATCTGCGTAAGAAGGGAAGGCTTTCTGCAGTCCCTCTACTACTTCTTGATCTTCGAAATAGAGCACTGTGCCATATCCTGCAAGGAATGCGCCGTCTATCTTTGCCTCAGTACCTTTGAATGCTTCGGCCGGTACTATCTTGCGGAGAATATCTTTGGTGATATTCCACAATTTCTTGTGATGTTCTCCAAGCAGCAGAACAACGCGTGTAGATTGCGAATTGAAAGAACTGGGCACATGTTTTACTGCGAAGTTGATGACCTCTTCGATATCTTGATCTGCCACAGGCGATTGATTAGAAATCGCATAATAGGTGCGTCGATGTTCGAGCGCTTCTTTAAAACTCTTGCTCATAATTTTATTGATAATAGTTACTTAAATGTTTGTGAATCGATATAAAAGTAATCTATTGTCTGTCTTTATTCAAATTAAAAGATATCTATTTATTATTCTTTAACTGGTTGACATTTATTTGCACAGTCCGTCTATCCAGTTGAATAGTTCGTTGAGGTCATAGTCTCCGCTGTGAGGTGTGTTCCAAGGCAGCGCAACGTCTACATCGTAGCCGCAATTTTTCAGTTTGGTAGCCAATATAAGAGGTATGGCAAGAGATGTATCTCTATCGATGGTGCCGTGGCGTATGCGCCAATGTTTGGCTGGTGTGGCATCGTCGTTGTCGATATAGTTCATGGGGTTGAGCATCTTGATTATCTTTGCATCTGCCATCGTTCCGCTTGTAGTTGAATTGTTCATACCGAACTTTGTGAAGTGCTGTGCGCTCACTGTTGCAGTACCGAATTCATCATTCTCGCCGGTAGAGAGGTCGAGACCATCAAAAGCAGAAGGAGTTTTCATACGGGTGATGCTCTGTATGTATTTATCGAAATCAATAGTTTCTACCGAACCATTCTTTATTGTAAGCCATGGTATGTTTGATAAGTCAGAACCGTTATCGAGGGCTTTCTGTGCCGAAGCAATGACATACGACATCACATAATCTTTGAAAGAGCCGTTTCCGTCTTTGTCGAGGGTCAGTTCGTCTCCATCTTTATCTTGAAGATTAAGAGAATTGATATAGGCAGGGAAGAGTGCTTTCAGTTTGTTCGAGATCTCTATTTGCTGTGCTGTCAAAGTATCGGCTACTTCTTCACGTTTTGTTCTGAAATCTATCATTCCTCCTCTAGCCATCTTCTTGAATGTTTTGGAAGAGTTGAAAAGCCATTCGTACGCAGCATCGGCATTGTCGAGATTGGTGATAGGGCAGTAGGCAGATACGGCATAGATATCATCTTCTGCATCGGCTGCACCGATTTCATTCAGATATTTATCGTAATCGGTGCTATTGCCGGTTGCTCCAATCAATACAGATAGTGCACCACCGGCACTTGTACCGTTGGATATGATATGTTCGGCGGTACCTGGCATTAGTTTGTCATTAAAACGTAGGTAGCGAACCGCTGCTTTATAATCAACGATAAAGGCGGGTGCCTTACCATAATAATTGCCTTTGCTATCTTTCAGCGAACGTCCTCTGATACCGGGAGCGGCTATTACATATCCTCTTGCCAATGCTTCGAGTATGGTGTTGGGGCGCGAAGGCATAGTCTTCATATCGAGCATATCTTTAGGCATATCTGCAGGTTTATCACCTTCGGGCTTTTTCATTCCTTCGGGCATACCGGGTATTCCTTCAGGCCTTTCCATCTTTGCTGTACCAGGTGTAGCAGGCATATATCCACCTACATTGTTGGGCATGAAGATAGGAGCGGTATCTTTATTGTATCCATTGACGGTCTTACCTTGAAAGTAAGCCTCCGGAATAAAGATATTCATACTTTGATACTTTGTATCGACTGGTTTGGATACATAGACTACGTTTTTGTAAGCTCTATAAGTAATGGTCTTTCCTCCTGTCTCACCTTTCTCGGTGACAAAATTCTTCGAATCGAAGACCAAACTATACACTTTGGTGTTTGCTGTTGGTTTGATTGGCTGTTTGGCACTTGCTGTGATAAAAGCAAATAGTGCGAGCCCAAATATTACAATCTTTCTCATATTAAATACAATGTTTTACTATTTGTCGTTCGTATATTTCGACGATAAAATTAGACATTAGAATTGTTGTGAACAAATTTAATCGGTGAATTTTGGATATTAATCGACCATTTTAATATTTTTGATTGTTTGGCTTATTCTTGTACTATCCATTATTAATAGTATGTAGCAATAGCCTTGATTGGATAATAATGATTACTTTTGTATGGATTTATAATGAAAATAAGGAAGAATGATACCAAAGCAACTCGAACAATATATTGATAGTCAAATTATTCCACGTTACAAAGATTTTGATAAAGCTCACGATTTAAATCATGTAGAAACGGTTATCGAAGAGAGTCTTGCCATTGCTCATCTGCATCCCGAAGTTGACGAGCGTTTGGTTTATACTATTGCTGCCTATCATGACACCGGTTTGTGTCGGGATAGAGCTACTCATCATCTGGTATCGGGAGAGATACTTTTAGGGGATGAGAATCTGCGACAGTGGTTCACTGACGATGAGATTAGGACGATGAAAGAGGCGGTAGAAGACCATCGTGCTTCTTCTGACCATAAACCACGAAGTATTTATGGATGTATTGTAGCTGAGGCCGACAGAGTTATCGATGCTGATGTCACGTTTCGTAGAGCAGTGCAGTATGGACTCAAACAGAATCCTTCGGCAGGTGAAGACTGGCAATACGAACGTTTTCATCGTCACATGATGGAGAAATATGCTCCCGGCGGTTATCTCAAGTTGTGGCTTGCCGATAGTAAAAATGCGCTCCGACTGAAAAAGCTGCAAACTATCATTGCAGATGAGAAACAACTCAAGGAGATATTTCATCGTATCTATAAGGAAGAAGTAAAATAGCTTGCATAGGGCTATAGTTCTTATATATTTTGTATGCCCTATACAAGCTATCTATATTAACTATTCTACAATGAGTTGCGTTTTGTTTTGCAAGGCATTGGGCTCGATAACATACTTGCCATCAGCCTTTTTGGCCGAAATAGGAATCAGTTTATTGTCAGAAGGAAGGCAGATGAGTCCTTTTGCTTCTTTTGTATCAACCGAGTAGACCTTCATGGTCAACTTAGTCCAATCCATCTGATCGGTGCGTTGAGCCAATGCGATATGAGGAATGATTGCACCGTCTCTTACCAGTATAACGGCGGGAATATGACCGGCAGCAATCTTGTTCCAACCTTTATTATATATGTTGCCCGATTGATAATCTATCCATTTGCCACCAGGAAGATAGACGTCTCTTGCTGCGTCGTCGGTCATCATTGGTGCCACTAGTATGTCACTTCCAAAGAGATATTGGTCGTCTATATTCCATGTGGCTTGATCTTCGGGATATTCTACGCAGAGGGCACGAACCATCGGCAATCCTTTTTCGGTACAGTTTTTGGCTTGGGCATAGACGTATGGCATCAATTTGTATTTCATTTCGGCACTTTCCCTGAATGCTGTTACAAAACTATCGTTGTATAGCCATGGCTCTTTTGGAGGTGCTCCATGTGCTCTACTATGAGAAGTCAGAAAACCGAAAGGCAACCAGCGGCGATACAGATTTTCGGGCGCTTTTTCTACAAAACCACCGATATCGTGACTCCAGAAGGAGAATCCGCTTAGTCCGAAAGAAAGTCCGCCACGCAGTTCGGCAGCCATTCCCATATCTGTGTTCGATGCATCGCCACCCCAATGAAGCGGATAGCGTTGCGAACCTGCCCAAGCACTGCGTGCCCAGATGATATTTTCGCCTTTCACTTGTTTGGTGATGTCGGCAACGGCCTTGTTGTAACGAACGGGGTAGAGATTATGCTCGTAGAGTCCACCACGTCCCGAAGCATAGAAACCATCGGTTGGAGCACCTTCTCCAAAGTCTACTTTGATAGCACCGACTCCCATTTTCAATAGTCCCGATAGTTTGTCTTGATACCATGCTACTGTCTTCGGATTAGAGAAGTCGAGCACAGCATCTTCGTAAGGCAATGTGCCGGCCGCGTTGTGAACACAAAGTCCTGCATCAACTATTTCTTTATAATATTTATTGCGAGGCGTGAAGTAGGGGAGTTGCCACAGTGAGATATGAAAACCTTGTTTCAGCAAATCGTTGATCATCTTCTGTGGATTATTGAATCTGCTTGGGGCAAACTTGTAATCGCATTGCCAGTCGGTTTCGAACCATCCTGTATCGAAATGAATCACATCGGCAGGTATCTTATACTTTCTCAGATTGGCAGCTACGTCGTATCCTTCTTGTTGCTTGAAATAACTGATGCGGCTCATCCAAGTGCCGAAACTCCATAGTGGTGGCATTCCCGGTTTTCCTGTCAAAGAAGTATATTCGTCGAGAATCGTTTTTGGTGTGCCGAAGAATAAGAATAAATCGGCTGTTTCATCCATCATAAACAGTTTGATGGTACCAACATGCGATGCACCGAAGTCGCAAGTGACGGGAGCCGAAGTGTGCATAAACATTCCGTATCCTTTGCTACTTATATAGAAAGGTATGGGCTTGTACATATCGGCTGTCTCTGGGCCTTGAGGGTCGGTGACAAAGAGATTGAGTTTTTGTCCCACCTTGTTGATGGAAGTAAAAGATTCACCACAACCGACGATCTTTTCGCCGGGCGAAAGCGAGAATACAGGGTTGATGCTTCTCGAATTATCGTTTCCGCGACGAATGAAGTTGAATGGAAGTAGTTTCACTTGTGTAGAATCATTATCCATCCATCTGCGAGTCTTGCTCATCAATCTTCCTTCCGAGTCGTAAAGCAAGATGCGCCACGGGTAGGATTCGATGACAATGCTACCCGCTTCACTTGAATATCTGTATCCATTTGTCGTCTTTGTACATTTCCAACAGTGAGTATCGACCGGCTCTTTAATCAGCATCACTTCATCTTTTGTTGCAGGTGCTATCTTGGAAGTCAGAAATTTAAGTCGCACGGTATTGTTGGAAACAAATTCAATTTTAAATTCCAGATTCGGATTGCTTTCGTATTCTGTAGACGGAAAGTCGAGCATCTTGAGAGGCTGAGGCAGTATGGTATTCGTGTTGAAAGCCTGCCTGGTGAACAGATTCTCACGTTTCCATTTGATGGTGCCTACTCCAGTTTGTGAATTGAATGAAGACAAACTGTCGGCGAAGAAAAAATAGTGTGTAAAGTCGGCGAAGTCGCGACTGGCATCAATTGTGTTGGAGAGTAGTCGGGAGGCTTGTGGAGTTGTCTCTTGTGCCTTTACGGCATTTGTAACAAACAAGCACGAGATGAGTATTCCCCAAATAGCTTTTGTTGTTTTCATGATAAATTCTAGTTGTTTTTGTGTATAGTTGAGTAGCAAAGATATAAATAATTATGATAAGATAAACATATTATGTTATTCTTTCTTATGAATAAAATCACAAGTTTCGTAGTTAAATCGAATTAAATGTTTACTTTTGTAATAGTATAAAGTACAATAATGATGAAGATATTACTTTTCAATGAAAGATTGTTGAGCAGAAGCTTCTTATTGCGAGTGTCAATGTTGCTGTTTCTGGTAATGATTGGCATTTCGGGTTTCGCCCGACAGAGAAATCGTTATGTGCTTTATATCAATTCGTATACTATGTCTTTCCCTGCAACTATCGACCAATTTAAAGGAATTCAGTCTGCATTGGATTCTCCATATATTATTATCGATGTGGAGTTTATGGATAGCAAACGCTTCCCGCTGAGCAATAATAAAGAATCTTTTAAAGAACGTCTGATGTTCAAACTTAAGAAGTCTCCCCATTATGATGCTATCATAGCGAGTGATGATGATGCTTTCAGATTTGTTATTGAAAATCAGAATACGTTGTTCAGCAATACTCCTATATTCTTTTTGGGGGTCAATGATATTAAGTTCGGACTGTTGCAGAACAATAACAAATGGGTGGCTGGATTGTTGGAAAGGCCTTCGTTTGATGCTACGATAGGTTTGATGCTCAAACTCTTTCCAAAGCACCATAAAATATATATAGTGTGCGACCATTCTCTGACCGGAATCAGTGATTATGAAGATATAAAGGCTCTGATGCCTAAGTACAAAGGGCTTAAATATGAAACAATATGGAGCGATCATTATACAAGGGAAGATTTTTTGAAGAAATTGTCAACTTTGGATAAAGAAGTTCCTTTGCTGTTTGAGTCTGCATATATTAATAGGAGTGACTCTTATGTACGCACTTTCAATGAGAGTGTCAAGATGGTAAGTTCGCATTTTGGCGGTCCGGTGTTTTCTTTATGGATGTATGGAGTTAGGTCGGGAGCTTTGGGCGGCAATGTGATTTCTTTTTTCCAGCACGGTCGTATTGTCGGCAATATGGTGCGGCAAGTACTTTATGGTGCAGATATTTCTAAGATGAAGGTCATCTCCAATCCTCCTTATCAATGTCTGTTCAACTACGATGTGATGAAGAAGTTCAACATCAGCACCTGGCAATTGCCCGATGATACTAAATACCTGAATAAACCGCTGAGTATTTACGAACAGAACAAGATGGTGGTAATATCTACTCTCGTGTTCATTATTTTACTTATACTTCTGATTTCCTTTCTTATACGTTCCAATCTCTTGAGAAAGAAAGCTTCGAAAGAATTGGTCATATCTAAAATAAAGGCAGAAGAGAGCGACCGTCTGAAGACAGATTTTATTCGCAATATGTCTCACGAAATAAAGACCCCGCTCAATAGTATCGTTGGTTTTGCAGGACTTATTTCTTCTGATACCAATTCTAGACAGGACAATGAAACTTATATTGCTTTAGTAAAAGATAATGTCGGTCAGCTGATGACTATTATTCGCAAGTTGTTCGAGATTTCTTCATTAGAAAGTAAGTCGGAGAGTCTTAGTCTGGAGCAAATCAGCATTATAGATGTACTCAACGATCAGTATAGGGCATATCAAGAAACTGCCGAGAAGAAAGGTTTGGAGTTGGTGTTCGATAATCTTGGAAGCGACAAAGACTGTGTCTTTCTATCTGATGCATCAAAAATCGCTAAGATTGTGAGCTATCTTTTAGAGAATGCCATTAAGTTTACTATTGAGGGCTGTATACATCTAGGATTTAAGATGGAAAACAATTTGGTTGTCATTTATGTAAAAGACACCGGCATCGGTATATCCGAAGAACAACAGAAAATTATTTTCAGTCGATTCATTCAGGGCGAGAATCAATTGTCGCGTCGATATGGTGGAATAGGGTTGGGACTATCCATTGCTCGAGAGAATGCAATTTTGCTGGGTGGAGAAATCAGGTTACAGTCCGTGTTGGGCAAAGGCACAACATTCTTTGTGAGATTACCACAGAAGTAATTGTCGTTTTGTTGCCATGACCAACTAATTCAGTGCAACATGTATTATTTCCCTTAATTATGTTATTATTCGGCAAATATATTACTGTCAAATGTTATTCGTTTGATAATAATCGTTATTTTTGCCGATGAAATAAAATCGTACTAAATTTATATTTATCTCATGATTAACATTCAAGCTATTTACGACAAGTTATTTGTGATGTTCTCTAAAATTTTCATTGTACATGATGTTTACGGACATCCTATTTATCACAGTACACGCCAATTGCGCCGAGATATACTTACTTATTATAAAAAGAATCCTACAACCGATTCATATCTGATAGATTCTATCAAATTTATTCGTAAGCATTGTATTTCTGTCGCTTTTCCACACGCTTTTCGAATCAACTATAAATTCAAAGATATCGATATTCAATATGACGAGGACGGTACACCATATTATATTACCGATGAACATAAGAAGTTGTTCTTGCATGCTGATGAAAAAATCAATTCGCAGAAATTGGTCAATAGTCTGCTCATCGAACAAGATGTGCAATCTCCTCATCGTTATTTATCAGATAGTTTTAATGTTGGTCCGGAAGATGTACTGGTCGATGTCGGTTCTGCCGAAGGTATTCTTTCGTTGCAATTAGTGGATAAGGTGAAACATGTTTATCTCTTTGAGTGTGAGGATAAATGGATATCTGCCTTGAACAAAACCTTTGCACCATGGAAAGATAAAGTGACCATCGTAGAAAAATATGTTTCCAATGTAGATGGCGACAAGACTATTCGTTTGGATACATTCTTCAAGACTCAGTCATTGCTTCCCACTTTCATTAAATTGGATGTAGAGGGTGCCGAAGAACAAGTGCTCGAGGGTATGGGAGAATTGTGGAACAGCAATTCATTGCGTATAGCTTGTTGCACATATCACAGGCAGAATCAGTATGAGCAAGTCAAAGAAATCTTCGAAAATCATCATGCTCAGATAGAAGTTGTGCCCGGATATATGGCGCCCTGTATGAACAAATTAGAACCTCCTTATTTCCGTCATGCACTGATCAGAGCAACAGTTACTTCTCGCTAATTCAATAGGATATTGATAAGGATAAGTATTGGCCACAAAATTAAAACATGATTTTTGTTTTGTGCGATAAAGATATTTTATTATTTTTGTCGCTGTATGATTAAAAACCATTCGGATATTGTAGCATAACAATCGACAAAGCTTTGTAGCTTGCCGATTGGAACTTATTGCATATCTTGAGCAACTTCAGGTTGTTTGAGAATATAAATATTATGTCTATTTATAACGAATAAAAGTATTAATCATGAACAATAATGATAATAATTCAATCCACGATTTCGATTTCTCTTTAATTTGCGAATATTTCTCGTCTACCGATCATCAAGGTCCTGGAAGTGAGGAAGCTACTCTACGGGCGCTGAGCTTTATCCCTGGTATATCTGCCGATACAAAAATAGCCGATTTAGGTTGCGGTACCGGTTCTTCTACCCTTGTTTTGGCAAAGCATACTGAGGCACATATTATTGCACTCGATTTATTTCCTCATTTCATCGATAAACTCAAAGTGCGGGTCAACGAAGCAGGTGTAGCCCAATCTGTTGATACTGTAGTGGGCTCTATGGAATTGCTGCCTTTCGAAAAGGAATACTTTGATATCATTTGGTCGGAAGGTGCTATCTATAACATCGGTTTCGACAGAGGAATGAAAGAATGGAACGGCTTTCTTAAGAAAGGTGGTTATATTGCAGTAACAGAGGCTTCTTGGTTCACAGATGAACGTCCCGAAGAGATCGAACAATTCTGGTTGGATGCATATCCGGAGATGGATACGATAGCTCACAAAATAGCTCAGATGCAAGGTGCCGGATACAAATTGGTAGCGGCTTTCGTTTTGCCCGATGAATGTTGGACAATCAATTATTATGGTCCGCAGCATGATGCTCAGAAGCATTTCTTAAAGAAGCATGCAGGCAATGGCACTGCCGAATCGCTGGTTGCCAATATGGTTCACGAATCAGAACTATATGAAAAGTACGGTTCCTATTATGGATATGTATTCTATATAGGACAAAAACTTTAGGGCTTCAAGTAATAAAGTTTGTCGCTTCATGAATACTTCTAAAAACTAAGCTTTAGTCTTAATTAATTAAGCAAGAGAGTGCCTCAAGATAGTTTTAATACTTGAGACACTCTCTTTAATATTTTCAAGATGTTCTATTAACTTTTTCCTTCTATTCCAGGAACTTGCATATCTTGTCGAAGGTAAGAAGAAACTGTTCGTTCACCTGTTCGTCAAACTTTGGAGATACAGGAAATGGATTTTCGTGGGTATATTTGAATGGGAAATCAAATACTTCTACTGGGATAGGGATATTGCGTAGGGCGCCTTGCAGTGTATTCATCACTTCGTAGGGCGGCACTACTTTGTCTTGTGCCAGTGCTATGGCATAAAAACGGTCGCTCATTTCACGGAGTTTATCTTCACGATACTGCATTAGTGACTGATAATTGAGCATGCATCGAAAGTTGATGCCCACCGGCAAGTCCATCATGTAGTGGCGAAGTATTGGTGTCAGTTTGATATGGCTGTCAAGATGTTCTACCACATAAGAATACAGACTTACATCGGCTTCACTATCGAGAATGAACTTCGAGACAGGAGAGAGCCGGTTGAATACTGGTCCGCCGCAAATTGTAGCATACTTTGAATGAGAGAAATAATCATTTTTGTTGGTCATCATCAGAATTTCGCCAAGCAATGTGCCTATTGAATAAGAAAAGAAATCTATGCTGGTATCGGGGGCGATAGCAAGATGATTGCCGGCTTTGACCGATTCTACGAAGTCGATGACATCATAATATGTCTGCAATCCCGACCAGATGAAACGTTGCGGTTTGTTGTGCAGACGAGTACTGATTGCCACATTGGATAGGCTAGAACTAATCACCTCGGGATGGCGTTCTTTCCGTTGTTGACTCACATTGTACATGCTGTGAGAGTCGCTCCATGCCAATGGAGCACGATTCATGTGAAATGCCATAGGGAACATCACGACCGACTTTCCGGTATGCTCGCAGATATATTCAATCCAGGGCAGATACTTGTCCCAATATTTTTCGTTGAAGCCATGAAACATCAATATTATCTGCCGGGCGCGGTCTAAGCCTTTGGGCATGACAACATGGTAGCGGAAGTGAATATTCTCTGCTATATCGGCATCATTCTTCATCAACATACGGCTGATGACATCAGGTTCATAATCTCCTGGATCATCGGGAATATATTCGTATGTATCGTTGTTGTCGATACCTCCTGGCAATATCTTGCTATATCGAGAAGTGAAGTCGAAATTGCGGAGCACTAGCTTATCATTCAGTTCGATGCAATCGTCTGTATAGTTCTCTAAAGCTTTTAGTCTTTTATATTCTTCTGCATATTTCATTGTGATGTGTTATTAAGATAACAAAGTTAATGAAAAATGTTATACTGAATATCTTTAAATAGCCAAAGAATGATAATTATGGTTGTTACAAATTCAATCTATTTGATGTCAGATGAAGTAAGTTTGTCATTTTTTGTCCAAATATGCTGATAATTTGGACAAAATTATTAATTTTGTGTATTAATCAATAATCATGGGTATGAAAAGATTTAGGTTTATTTTAACAGCTTTATTGTTAGGGATGACAGTGTTGCCATCGTTTGGTCAGACTGTGGGCTATACACACAAACCTCTTGGATTCGATGGATGCCAAGTTCGTTTTAATGTTGCCAAGGTTGGTAAATCATACAGTCTTATTGTGACTATCACATCAGAGAAATTGAAGTTTCTTAAACAATCGACTATGATGTTGAAAACTTTTGATGGTGATGTTATCAAATTGGATGGTGGCATGCTTGATACCAGTAAAAGTACTGATGGAGGTTTCGTTATAGGAGACGTATTATTGACTGATACAAAAGTTAGTTCTACTGCTCAGTTTGATGTGACTCCTGAACAATTTGAACTATTGAAAAAAGGTGTTGCCAAAATTCGATTGTTGACTATACCGAAAGAACACGAACATATTTTCGACAAAGATAAAATAGGAGAGAAGATTTATCAACTATATCAGAAGGCACTAAATAAAGAAGATAAGTTTTAAACTTTGTATATCTGTAAAATTGATAGAAAACATATTATTGCAGCATCGATAAATCTACTTTGTAGTATGTCGGTGCTGCATTATTTTATATATTCCTGTTATATCAAATCATGCAATACAATATATGCTTTCTACGGTCATAAAGAATTTAAACCTCAAATAATTTCATATTATTTTATATTTGCCCTACCTTTGCACCTTCTTTTACAAAAAGTGTTTTTAGGATAATGAATTCATTTGTTTTCAAGCCGAGATTGTTGTCACAACTCGCAAATTATAACAAGGCGACTTTCATGGCCGACCTTATGTCGGGAATTATTGTCGGTATCGTAGCTTTGCCATTGGCTATCGCTTTCGGTATCGCTTCGGGTGTATCGCCCGAGAAGGGTATTATCACTGCTATTGTGGCGGGTTTTATCATCTCTGCCTTGGGAGGAACCAAAGTGCAGATTGGTGGTCCGACGGGTGCTTTTATTGTTATTATATATGGTATCATACAGCAATATGGTATGGAGGGCCTGATGATTGCTACCGCTTTGGCCGGATTGTTCCTCATCATGCTTGGGCTCTTCCGTCTGGGCACTATCATCAAGTATATACCTTATCCTATTGTTGTAGGTTTTACCAGCGGTATTGCACTGACTATTTTCACCACACAGATAAAAGATCTTTTTGGATTGCATATCGATAAAATGCCGGCCGACTTTATATCAAAGTGGGGAGTATATGCCCAGAATATCACTTATTTAGATCCTTGGGCTACACTTATCGGAGTGGTGAGTATATTGGTTATTGTACTCACTCCCAAGTTTTCTAAGAAAATTCCTGGTTCGCTTATCGCCATCGTGCTGCTTACGATTGTTGCTTATCTGTTGAAAACCTATTGTGGAATTAATACGATAGAGACGATTGGCGACCGCTTTAGTATTAGTGGTAATCTGCCCGAAGCTTCTGTACCCAATTTGACATGGGGGAGTATCAAGGGACTTATTTCACCTGCTGTGACGATTGCCGTACTGGGTGCTATAGAGTCCTTGCTCTCGGCTACCGTTGCCGATGGTGTGATTGGTGATAAGCACAATTCCAATCAGGAACTCATAGCGCAGGGTATAGCAAATGTTTGTTCGCCCATCTTTGGTGGAATACCAGCGACAGGAGCTATTGCCCGAACGATGACCAATATTAATAATGGTGGCAAGACCCCTATATCGGGCATAATTCATGCCACTGTATTGCTGCTCATCTTCTTGTTCTTGATGCCTCTTGCCCGATACATCCCGATGTCTTGTCTGGCAGGTGTATTGGTTGTGGTATCTTATAATATGTGTGGTTGGCGAAGTTTCAGAGATATCTTGAAGAATCCCAAATCGGATGTGACAGTGCTG
>DAIUBN010000023.1:0-23618 GCA_036846645.1 Bacteroidaceae bacterium
GTTGATTGCTTTTTACTTCTTTAATTGCAGATTCTTATCTATCAGTTTATTCATTGTCTTCACCGATTCTGTCGTAGAAAGTTTATCTTCGGGAGTGTTCAGACAGTAATCTACCAATTGGTCGATTGTAGATACGGCAACATGCATTCTGGTGTCAGACGAAGCATAGTAGATAAATACTTTGCCGTCTTCGTCGGCAATCCATCCGTTAGAGAACAGTACATTAGATACATCGCCAATGCGTTCTTCTCCTTCGGGTACCATGAAATATCCACCAGGTGTGGCTATTGCTTTGGTGGGGTCTTCGAGAGAAGTCATATACATATATAGTACGTATCTCAGTCCCGCAGCGCAACCTCTTACACCGTGTGCCAGATGCAACCAGCCTTTGGAAGTCTTGATAGGGTGGGGGCCCTCGCCATTTTTCACTTCTTTGATGGTATGATAGTGGCGCATGTCGATAATCTTTTCTTCTTTGACTTCGGCATGTTCGATATCGTCTATCAATGCCCAGCCGATACCGCCACCATTGCCGGCATCGATAAATCCATCTTGTGGACGAGTGTAGAATGCATACTTGCCATTGACAAACTCTGGATGGAGCACTACATTGCGTTGCTGACTCTTGGATTTCAAGTCGGGCAGACGTTGCCAGTTCACGAAATCTTTTGTTCTGGCTATAGCGGCTGTTGCTGTGGCAGCAGAGAGGTCGCCGGGTTGACTGTCGTCATGACGTTCGGCGCAGAATATGCCATATATCCAGCCGTCTTCGTGAGCTGTGATTCGCATATCATAGATATTCGTGGCAGGAATAGTATCATCGGGCATCGTTATCGGATGATCCCAAAAGCGGAAGTTATCAATTCCATTGGGACTTTCGGCTACTGCAAAGAATGATTTACGATCTGCACCTTCTACACGGACTACCAACAGGTATTTGCCGTGCCATTTGATGGCTCCAGAATTCATTGTTGCATTCATGCCAATACGTTCCATGAGGTAGGGATTGGTCTTTTCATTCAAATCGTATCTCCAAATGATAGGAGTATGAGCACCAGTCAGTATAGGGTATTTATACCGGGTAAATATGCCATTACCATTTTCTTCGGGAATGTTTGTTCTTGTTATCAGCGCCTCGTAATTTTGCTCTATTTGGGCGAGCTTTTCCTTGAATTCTTCTGTCATGGTGTATATAGTTTTATTTTTTTGTGTACAATTTTGTATCTCTAGCGAACAGAGTCTTGGGGCTTTCATAGAATTTCACAAAGTCGTTCGCCGATTTTTCGCCTTTGAAGGGCGCAAAATAGTGATCTTTCTTATCCCATGCATTGCGCCATACTAGTACATAGCTGATGGGATAATTTTCGATAGCCGGAGTCAGCACTTTTGTCCACCATTCTGCTTCCGGAATGGATTGGTATCCTGTTTCGGTGAATGCGATTATCTTGTGATGCTTATCGCCCAACTTTTTGATAAAATCGAATGTTGATTTTACATCTTTAATATAGTTATCGTTAGTGCTATATTGATATATATCAGTTCCGAGTATATCGATGAATTGATCTCCGGGGTAGCGTTCCATATATTGAGCTTCTGTAGCTCCTCCACCAGGGGAAAAGGCATAGAGTACATTGTTCACACCGTATGCTTTGAGAGTACTGACTGTCATATTCCATAGTGCTTTATACTCTGTAGTGGAGCAAAGCTTCTCTCCCCACCAGAACCAGCTTCCGGTATTCTCATGCCACGGGCGGAACACAACCGGTACTTTTTCTCCTTTGCTAGTCTTTATACTATTGATAAAGTCGGCTACTCTTTTGAGCCAGCTTTGGAATTTGCGATGATTCTTCCCGTTGGGAAGGATAGATTTTACGACAGTTGAATCACTTACATCCCAAGCATCTTTTCCTGTCAACGGATTGTTTGGATGCCATGATAATGTGACCAGTCCACCTCTTTCGAATTGTTTAACGGATTCTTGGCGAATCCTGTCGAATGGTACACCGTCCAGATTCTTGTTCTCGCCTAGTTCCAAGTGTCCCATATCAAAACCCATTACGGCTGGATAGTCACCACATACTTCTTTGACATCAGAACGGTTTTCTTCATAACTCCATGTCGTTCCATAATTCGGATCGTCTTGATGACCGAACATGCAACCTTTTGCGGCATTCTTCATCAGATTCTCTCTCAAAATATTAGTGAGGGGAGTAGTGATGCTCTGTCTTTTCTTATATCCGATTGCATTGGCAATCAAGGGCAAGGATATAAATAATAGTAGAAGGAAACGGATGCTTTTCATCATTTCTAATTTTGTTAGATTTAAAAAAATGTCATATCAAGTACTCTTTCGTTGTACCTTTATGCAAAATTAGTCTAGATTCTGTTCCAAAACAAATACAATTTTATCTCTTCATAGTATTATTATTTAAAGTACAATCTTTTTAAAAGAAAAAGGAAGCTAAGATCACTCCCAACTTCCTCTTTTTCACGACAAGTAACTAAAATTATCTATTTGAGGCTACTCAATGCTTTCTTTGCGATTGCATTAGCAGGATCAATAGCTAATATCTTATTCCAGTATTCTTTAGATACTGCATTTTGTTTCTTGATTAACGAATAATATCCTAGATAACTATATGCTTCTATCAGGGTATCATTGTATTTAGGATCGTTCTTGCTAATTAAGCTCGAAACAACTTTCTCATAATATGGTTTGGCCAAACCTTTTTCACTAGTTTCATCCATACGAGAATTTGTTCTAGCTCTACTCAAGTTAGCTCTAAATCCTTCTGGGTTCATCTCTGCTGCTTTAGCAAAAGCTGCATCGGCTGCCATGTAATCTTCCTTATTCTTAGACTGTACACCCTTTGAGTCGTACAATTTACCTAATGTGATATAATCCTCATCGGTGATATTCTCAGTACCAATAGAATCCATATATTGTTTCATATATGATATCGCATTTGGATAGTCTTCCATTTCGCCGTAAGCATTAGAAATCTCTTTGCAAAGAGCCAATCTTGTTTTGCTGTCTTGATCACCTGCATTCTTAATTGCATTTTTGAAAGCATCGATAGCATCTTTGTACTTCTTCTGTGAATTCAAAATGTTACCATAATATCTGTAATCATGGAAAGAGAATGTTGCACTATCTGATGCATTGAACAATGCATTAGCAGATTTCTCAGCTTCATTCCAATAATTCTGAGCCTGATCTTTTTCTGTAGCTTTAACAGCGAGGTCCATATAATTGAACATCGAGATTCTGTTGAATACAGCAGAACGTGGATGTTTACGTAAACCTTCTTTAGCTATTTCCAAAGATTTTGTTGTCTCGTGAGCAAACAAAAGAGCTGTTGCGTATCTTGTGAAATCCTCTTCGGTAGCAGCAGGAGTATTGATGAACTTCTCATAAGCTTCTGCAGCTTTTTTGAATTGGTTCTTCTGATACCAGATTTTTGCAATTGTTTTATCAACATTGGCAGCTTGTGAAGGATCTACAGCTTTCAAGTCTTCTAGTTTGTTGATAGCTTCAGTTGGGTTGGCACCTTTATAGATCTTAGCATATTTCAGATATGCATCGAAGCAATTCTTATCAAAGTAGATGGCTTGTTCGTACTTCTGGGTAGCTGTACCCGGATCGTTCTGCTCTACAGCAATATCACCTTCGAAGATAGATACCTGTGGGTCTTTATTATTAGCTTTCTGAGCAATTGCTAAATATTTCTGAGCCTCTGGTATATTCTTCTCTTCCAAATATGCTCTACCTACAGCAAGTATTAAAGCAATATTTTTCTTGTTTTTACCTTTTACCAAGTTACTTGCGGTTTCGCTAGCTTGTTGTGGATTGCTCTTGATGAGAGTCTTAATGTTTTTCACACTAGCTTGCCATTCGTTTTCTGGTGTTTGGGCATAGGTCATTCCCGAAATGAGGAAAGCACCTATAATCAGATACACTTTTTTCTTCATTGTTGTTTTATTCTTATTTTTCAATTATTTCCACCGTTTACACTGATTATCCTTACAGGTTGTGTTTCTGGCACTAATCCGGATTTAAGAATGATTCTTTGTCCTTTATCTTTTGTAAGGAAAGCCTCGAATGCCCAGGGGAGACCGAACATCGGGTCGTTAAGGATGCAGTAGATGCTGCGGGTTAATGGATAAGATTTATCATAGATGTATGCTTGGTAAGGTTTCCAGCTGTTCTCTACTGTTGCTTCGAGAGCCGAACTTACTGCCATTACATTAACTTTCTTGCTGAAGGATAGCTTAGTCGAGTCGTTATTATCGCTAAGCCAATTGACGCCGACGATACCAATTGCGTTGGGTGTCTTCGATACGTAGTCTATTACTTGTTCGTTTTTATTCAATGCTTTGACATTGCTTCCGAAAGATTTGCCTCTACATATTGAGTCTACAGCAAATCTAACTGTACTTGAATTAGGATTGTCGAAAACAATCATCAGTTCACCGAGTTTTGATTTTGGATATATCTGTTTCCAATTTTTGACATTACCGGTGAGTATATCTCTAATCTGACTAACGGTAATTATAGTATCGTGATTTTGTCTGTTCACGATTAATGCCAAACCGTCACTGGCAATTTTTATTTCTCTAGGTTCGTATGATTTGCTTTTGAAAGCAGCAAGTTCTTCAGGTGTTAGTCTGCGACTGGTTATAGCCAGCCACAGATTATTACACTTGAGTAGACGATTGACAGCGTCTACCTCTGTTACATATTGAGGTACAATCTTCGTCTCTGGATACATCATGTGGAAGATTGATATTTCTTGCTCTATAATAGGAGCAAAGCTTTCGTCAACAGCTATATAGGCTGTCCCAGAAGTCGGAGTATCAGTACGACCATTTTTAGGTTTATGTTGGCACCCTATAAGGAGTGCCAACATAACTAATATACCTAAAGATTTAAATTGTATTCTTCTCATAGGTTCATTTATTGCAATCTGAAAGTAATAGGTAACGTGAATTTCACAGAAACTTCCTTACCGTTCTGTTTACCAGGAATCCAACGTGGCATAGAGTTTACTACACGTAATGCCTCTTTATCACAACTTGGGTTCAAAGCACGGACGATATTTGCATCTCTGATGGCACCGTTCTTACCAACAACGAACTGAACAATAACCTTACCTTCGATACCATTTTCTGCAGCGATTGCAGGGTATTTCAAGTGGTTGCTGATCCAACTCATCATTTCACCTTGACCTCCAGGGAATGACGGTTGTTGTTCAACCATCTCGAAGACTTTGTTATCATCATCTTCTTCAGCCTTTGGAGCTTCTTGTGTAACGATTTTCTTCAAATCTGCAATATCCTTACCGTTTTTCTCATCATTACCTTTCACATCAGCGATAGAAATGGTGACTTTACTTTCGGTAAGCTCTTTCTGTGTCTTCATTTCGTCTTGCTCTCTTACTTCAGAGTCTTTCTTGATGACAGGAGCAACGAACTTCACACTACTCTTTACTAATTGTTCTTTCGGTTTTTCCATTTCGACTTTCTGGAATTTCTTCTCTTTAACCTTAGGTTTATCGAGAGCCGATAATGCTGTAACCGTCGTATTAACTTCTTTCTGCTTAGGTTTGGCCATCTGAATCAGTGTTGGCAATGCGAAAGCTAATAATGCTATAACAATGAGCCAAAACATAGCAGCGTTGTGACGCTTTGCTGATGTTTTACGCATTCTATAAGCACCGTAGGCTTGGTTCTTGCCCGCGAACACCATGTCACACCATTCCTGAGAACATAAATCAACTTTTGCCATTTTATTATTCCTTTCTTTTGGTGTTATTATTTAACTGGTGCTCCGCCCTTAGCCTCAAACTCTTTGATAAGAGCTTTAGTATCAGGATCCATCTTATCGATGACGTACTTACCAATATTACATATCTGCATTTCGTCCAATGCATCAATCAAGTTCTTATAAGAAGCAGAATCAAGTGCTTTAATAATTACTGTTGGGGTGTCTTTTCCACCTTTGATGTCATCCAATTTCTTGGTATAATCATCAGCTGTAACTTTCAACAACTCTTTTTGCTTCTTCAACTCTAGAGCCTTCTGCATTGCATCAATATTATGCTCTTGGAGCATTTTACGGATACCGTCGGCTTTATATGTTGACTCTTGCATTGTCTTCTTAGCGTTTGCTGGTAAACCAGTAAAGTAGAATACTCTATCATTGTCACCAAGTAAGATTGTGATAGCCTGTGATTCCTTAACCTTAGAACGGTCTTGGTCGTTCACATTCTTATCATTACTTGGCATACTGATTTCCATAGTCTGCGGTTTGCTAAGAGAAGTACAGAGCATAAAGAAAGTGATCAACAACATGTTCATATCTACCATCGGCGTAAAGTCGACACGGCAGTTCATTTTCTTTTGTTTGGTCTTTCCTTTTTCTTTTGCCATAACTAATTACTTTTTTTTCTCATCGGAAACCGTCTTGAGAGTCGTTATCAAATTGTAACGGTTCTCTTTTAGGTCTTGAAGTGAATTCATTACCTTTTTAACTACAGAATACGGAGTCTTTGCATCTGCCTTTATGGCGATTCTCAAATCAGGATTCTGATCACGTGCCAAACGTACCCATGCTTTGAACTGATTGTCCAAGCTGTCGGTTGGTATTCCTTCATTTGCCGCACTACCCATATAGGCTTCCTGAGAATTCTCTCCTGTTGTTGGCAATGTTAAGAATTGTTTCATATCCTTGATAGGTACACCGAATGTTGTCATGATACTGAAATCTTTGACTTCCTTCGGAGTAAACTGAACTCCATATTCTTGACCCATAGATTCAAGCACTGCCGCCATGTCGTCTTTTTTATCAAGACCCATGAAGACCCTGCCTTTCGGATCAACAAGTATCGATAAGATGTTCTTTTCCGGAATCTTGATTTCCGAAACAGATGCCGGGGTGTTGACTTGTACTGGCTCCTTCTTTACGAATGTTGATGTCAACATAAAGAATGTAAGCAACAGTACGGTCACATCACTCATGGCCGTCATATCGATAAATACATCTTTCTTTTTAATAACCGCTCTACCCATGATTCAAATTTTAAGGGGTTCGAACTTATTTATGTGATGCTGCGTATGTCTGCACAATAGAGAAGCCTACTTCATCAAGGCTGAATGTTAATCTATCAATCTTTGTTGTGTAGTAGTTGTAAGAGATTACAGCCAATGCACCAGTTAAAATACCGAATGCTGTGTTGATCAAGGCCTCAGAAATACCTTGTGACAACTCGAGTGAGTCACCAGAACCACCGGCAGCCAAAGCGGCGAATGAACGGATCATACCGACAACCGTACCGAGAAGTCCAAACAATGTACCAAGTGTTGTGATAGTACCAATAACTGGCAAATTCTGCTGCAATGTCGGAAGTTCCAATTCTGTAGCTTCGTCCAAAGCTTGCTGAATAGCAATCAGCTTCTGGTCTTTAGGAAGTTCTGTGTTAGCTTCCATTTCTTTATACTTAGCTAATGTAGCGTTTACAACGTTAGCAACTGAACCGCGTTGTTTGTCGCATACTTCCTGAGCTTTTGCCATATCATTGTTAGCTAAAGCAGCTTTGATGTTCTTTACGAATTTTACCAAAGAACCTTTGCCGTAAGCCTGACGGATTGCGAAATAACGTTCGATACTTAAAGTGATAACTGTTAACAGCAGTGTCTGAATGATAGGCACGATAACACCACCTTTGTAGATTGTACCATAGAAATTACCGTTAATAGGACGGTTAGCTGGATCGCCACCTACGAAGTTAGCTGAATTACCAAATACGTAATTGTAAACAAGCTCAGCAATGATGAAACATGCTAAAATTACTAAACCTGCTGATTTAATGCCCTTCACTTGAGAGGCTTTTTTTTGATTAGTTCCCATAATGTAAAAAATAAATTAAATTGATTTATTATAAATTGGTTTTTAAAATTATGTACAAATATATATTTTTTCTTTTTATATTTTCTGTTTTTTTTAAAAATTATGTCTCAGCCTCCATTATTTTTCATTAAATCTGGCGCCGAATGGGAGCAAAGATATAAACAATAATGATTTTATAAAAGAAAAATCGCATTATTGATGGCAATATTTAAACACTTTTAATGATATATTCTCATTATCTATCTATATGGTTTTGCCGATTTTGACCATATTGCCATCTCACTTTACTGATTTCGAGAAGAAGACTCCCAAAAACGACAAAGGGATGGCGTTGTTTGAACACAAACGCCATCCTTTTGTCTATTATGAGATTAAATGCTTGTTTTAGATACCAAAACCATATTGGAAGATGGTTTGATATACTATACTAGCTATTCCAAGTCCTACAATACCTACCAAACAGATTACCAATCCTACTCTAGTGCTGCAATCACTCTTGAAAGCCGGTATTGGCTCATCAGAAGGTGTGATATACATCGCTTTCACAATCAATAGATAGTAATAGAGTGATATAATAGTATTAACTACTGCTATGAATACCAACAATTCGAATCCTGCTTTAAATGCTGACATGAAAATGAAGAATTTAGAGAAGAATCCTGCAAATGGAGGTATACCACCGAGGGAGAATAGGGCCAATGTCATGATGAAAGACAATTTTGGATTTGTCTTGTATAGGCCGGCATAGTCACCTAGTGTTACCTTATTGCTGTTTTGTTCGATAACAGTAATGATTGCGAATATGGCCAGATTGGCTACGGTATATACTAAGATATAGAATACCAATGCTGTCATACCTATACTGCTTCCCGAAATAACTCCAAGCATGATATATCCTGCTTGTGAGATACTAGAGAATGCCATCAACCGTTTGATGTTCTTCTGGCGGATAGCAAATATATTGGCAAGCGTTATTGATACGATGATAATCCAGAATAATACTTCGTGCCAGTTGGCAACCATCGGAACGAATACCTTGATCAGAATTGTCATGAGCACGAATGCTGCAGATCCTTTTGATACTACGCTCAGATATCCCGTTACCGGAGTAGGAGAACCTTCGTATACATCGGCTGTCCATAGATGGAATGGAACGAGTGACAATTTGAATCCCATACCGGCAAAGAAGAATACGAATGCTGCAATTTGTAGCATGCTACCATTCATGTGACTTGCAATGTCGTCGAAATAGAGTGTTCCGCAAGTTCCGTAAATCAATGATAAACCGAAGAGCAGGAGTGCACTCGAGAACATAGCTGTCAGAATGTATTTTGCACCGGCTTCGGCTGATTCATAACGGTACTTATCGAATGCTGATAGTGCAGCCATCGGGATACTTGCCATCTCGAGTCCGATGAAGAACATCAAGAAATGTCCGGCAGATATCATGAAGTACATACCAAGAAGGGTTGATAGCAATAATACCGAGAATTCGCCTCTATTGATAGAGGTATCTTCACGCTTCAACCATTGAGATGACATCAGTAATACGATAATTGTTCCGATGTTGAGCACAGCCTTAACAATAGTCTGCATTGGAGTATATTGATACATGCCGCCAAAAGCTTCGACATTACCGCTGCCTGGTACGATATTGATGAGTGTATGAGCAATCATCAGCACGATAGGCAGAAGAATGGCAAATCTTGCTTGTCCGGCTTCTTGTCTTTTCTCTGGCTTAAGAAATAAATCTGCCAGGAAAATGATGAGGATCACTGCTATCAGTGAGAGTTCCTCTTTCATATAAAGAAATTGTGAGTAATCCATAACTTATTAATGCATTAAAGTTAAGTTTGATACAATGGGCACTACGCTGTCCGAAATCATATTGCTTATCCATAACGGTGCCATACCAAGTCCGGCAACGCAAGCTATCAGTACGATAACTGCAACTCTTTCATCCCAAGTAGCATCTGTCAGTTTCAAATGATGTTCGTTGGTGCAAACTCCATAAAGAATCTTGCCTACCAGTCGAAGAATATAAACAGCTGTGATTACGATGCTGGTACAAGCGATGATAGTGAGTGTTCTGTGGAATGCATCATAGTGTTGGAAAGAACCTACAAAGATTGTCATCTCAGCGATGAATCCGCTGAATCCGGGAAGTCCCAAGTTGGCCAAACCGGCAATGACATATCCTACTGCCAAGAAAGGCATGATTCTCATCAAACCACTCAACTCTCTAGTATCACGAGTATGGGTTCGTCCATAAATCATACCGATGAGGGCAAAGAAGAGGGCTGTCATCAAACCGTGGCTAAGCATCTGGAGGATAGCACCGGTTGCTGCTGTCTGATTGATCATCAAGATAGCGAACAATACCAAACCGCAGTGGCTTACAGAAGAATAAGCATTGATGTATTTCAAGTCGGTCTGAACACAAGCAGAGAATGCACCATATACTACAGAAATAGTAGTAAGGATGAGGAATATCCAACCCAATTGGTGAGCAGCCTGTGGCATCAGGAACATAGCGATACGGAAACATCCGTAACCTCCAAGTTTCATCAACACACCGGCATGAAGCATTGACACCGCTGTCGGCGCCGATGCATGACCATCGGGGCTCCATGTATGGAATGGGAACAAAGCTCCAAGAACACCGAAACCTACAAAGGTCATCGGGAACCAAATGAGCTGTTGAGAAGTGGCGATGTTGTGCATCTTGGCGATATCGAGAATATTCATGGAAGTTGCCCCTGAGTAGAAGTAGATACCTAAAATACCGCAAAGTAAGATTGCGGAGGCACCCATCAACATCAGAGTAAGCTTCATTGCTGCATACTCTTTACGTCCCGAACCCCATACACCAATCAGCAAGTACATCGGGATAAGTGCTACCTCGTAGAACATATACATGGTGAACATGTCTATAGAGATAAAGAATCCAAATACACCGGTTGCCAATAAGGTGAACCAAAGGAAGTATTCTTTAGTAAGTGGTTGCAGACGCCAAGAAGCGAATGTTCCAGTGAAAACTATGATTGCCGAGAGTAACAGCATTGCTACTGAAATACCGTCTACTCCGACCGAATATGCAATATTCATTGGTGCGTACCAAACTATATCAGCTCTGTAAAGCATCTCTTCTGTCGCTCCAGCCGAACGGGCCTGCAAGTAGCAGACTGTCAGTGTGACGGCAGAGATGAGTAATGCCGAAGCTCCTACTACCATCACAGTACGCACTTGAGCTAAGTTGCGACTTATCCAAAGTCCCAACAGCATCAGCAATGGTATCAGTACGAAGATTGATAAAAGATTCATATCGTTATATCAATTATAAGATTAGTAATAAGATGAGCAACAGCGTGCCGATCAGGAATACATAAGCATATTGCTGAATTGCACCGCTTTGGAATCCACGAATCTGATAGCTGACCGCATTTGTCGACCACGCCAAGAAATTGAAGAAACCATCTACGATGTGTCTATCAAACCATGCTATCGGACGTGAAACACAGCCGAAGATGATTTTGTGAGTGATAAACTGATAGACTTCATCAATATAGAAACGATGATGTGCTGCTGTCCATAGTCCACTGAAATTCTGCTGCAATTTGTCTGCTGCAGGTTGTTTCTCACCACGATACATTGTTCTTGCAATCAATATAGAAATGATGGCGATAACAACACTGGTTATAGCGACTTTCAATTCCAAATGAGAAGCAAAAGAATGTCCGTTGGAAGAAATGAAGTGACTGAAAGGAGCAAATCCTACAAATAGAGTAACAACCGACAAGAAGATTAAAGGTACGGTCATTGTAGCCGGTGCCTCATGTGGCTTGTGAGCTGTGTGGTGTTCTACATTCTCTTTGCCCCAGAATATACCATAATATAAACGGAACATATAGAATGCTGTCATAGCTGCGATAGCTGTCATAATCCATCCCATGATAGGATTGAATTCGAAGCATGCGCTCAATATCTCATCTTTAGAGAAGAATCCTGAGAATGGAGGAATACCCGATATTGCCAAACAAGAAACTAAGAAAGCAATATGTGTGATGGGCATGTATTTTCTCATTCCACCCATCATGCCCATTTCGTTGCTATGTACTGCATGAATGATGCAGCCAGCACACAAGAAGAGGCAAGCTTTGAACATGGCATGAGTGAACAGATGGAACATAGATGCCATATATCCCAGACCTCCAGCTTCTGGCTCGATAGAAGTACAAACGCCAAGTGCTACCAACATGAAACCTATCTGAGAGATAGTAGAGAAGGCCAGTACACGTTTGATATCTGTTTGAGCGCAAGCTACTGCTGCTGCATAGAATGCGGTAAATGCTGCAACGTATGCTATAATGTGAAGTACATTAGGAGCAAATGTGATGAAGAGCGGGAACATTCTGGCTACCAAGTAAACACCGGCAACAACCATTGTAGCAGCATGAATCAATGCAGATACAGGAGTTGGGCCTTCCATCGCATCGGGCAACCAAATATGCAGAGGGAACATGGCACTCTTACCGGCACCACCGATAAACATCAGTCCCAAAGCCAAAGGTATCATCTTTGCACCGTTGGCAGCTGCACTGGTAGCAGGTGCTACAAAGTCGAATGTTCCTACATAAAAACCATAGATAAGGATACCGATCAAGAAGCCTAAGTCGGCAAATCGGGTAACGATGAAGGCTTTCTTTGATGCTGCTACTGCTGGAGCTTGTGTGAAATAGAAGCCGATGAGCAGATAAGAAGAAACACCCACCAACTCCCAGAACAGATACATCTGGAAGATATTGGTGGCTACAACCAATCCCAACATTGACATAGAGAACAATGAAAGGAATGCATAGTAGCGTTGGAAACCTCTCTCGCCATGCATATATCCAAATGAATAGATGTGTACCATCAAACTGACGGTAGAGATGACAATCAGCATCATCACAGAGATAGGATCGAGCATGATACCTAGATTGAACTTCATGGCTCCAAGGAAGAATGGTAGCCACTGGAAGTTATAAGGTACTATGGTCTCGAAAGAACCATCAGCTAGATGATGACCTGTAAAGTATGCATAAGCCGTATAGTACGACAAAATTGTAACTATTCCTAGAACGGTTGTGCCGATAAGGCCTGACGCGCGGTGCGACAACCATTTTCCTGCTAATCCTAAGAAGACAAAAGATAAAAGAGGAAGGAGTATAATAAATAATGTTATTTCCATATCGTATAATAAGTATTTATCGTTTTACCATTTCATCTTATTAATCTTGTCAACCTGGATACTGCGGATTTTCCGATAAATGTTTATCATTATCGCAATGGCGATAGCTGTTTCGGCAGCTGCGATGGCGATAGAAAACAATGCGAAGAAATATCCTTCTTGTCCATTAGGATAAAGCAGCTTGTTGAACACAGCGAAATTGATATCGGTAGCATTCAACATCAGTTCTACAGAGATGAGCATAGCCAAAAGACTGTGACGGGTAAAGAAACCGTAGATACCAGCTGCAAGCATTATGGTTGATACCACTAGATAACATATTATATTTATCATTTCTTATCCTCCTTTCGTGCTATAATCATGCCACCTACGATACATGCCAACAAGAATACACTGATGGCTTCGAAAGGCAACAAATATCCATATTTATTACTTGATATCAAATTGGTACCGAGCGACTGTACTGTTACTTCAGTGAGTTTGTCGTTGCCAACTTGCATGAATTGGTATTTAGAATAGATGAATAGGAGCAGGGCTGCACCGCCAAGAACGGCGATAAGTACAGCAAACAGTTTGCTATTCTTTATTCTTTCCACATTGTCAGCTTCACCACTTGTCAGCAATATGGAGAATACATAAAGTACCATGATACCACCGGCATATACAATCATCTGTACCGAACCGAGGAAGGTGTACCCTAATAGAAAATAAATACCTGCCGTAGCGAAGAGCGTGAAGAGCAGATACGTTGCCGAACGCACTATGCGTTGGGTAGTCACAGTCAGTATTGACGTCAGTGTGATGAACAACGCCAAAAAGAGAAAGACTACCGTTTGAATTGTTATTTCCATATATTATTCTACTTTTTTCTTTTCTTCAACTTTGCTGCCTTCGTGGTTCAGCTTCAGAATAAGTTTCGATTTATCGAAAACGGCATGTTCGAAGTCTTGGTCGAACGTGATGGCATCGTGAGGACAAGCATTGACGCAGAGCATGCAGAACATGCAGGTGCCCAAGTTGTATTCGTATTTGTCGAGAATACGTTTCTTCTTGCCATCTTCGGTTTCGATGTTCTTACTAATTACAGAGATAGTTCCGTTAGGACAAGCCATCTGGCATAGTCCGCAGGCAATACAGTGATGTTCGTTGTTCTCGTTATGAGGCATTGTCAATGTGCCGCGGAAGCGGTCGAACATTTTCAGCTCTTTGCGGTTTTCGGGGTATTGCTCGGTAACTTTCTTACGGAAGTATACTTTGATGCTCGTCTTCATACCGATGAGCAGCGATTTAATGGCTCCGAAAAGACCTCCTAAATATGTATTATGTTCATTATTCATTTTTCAATCCTCCATTAGAAGTGCAGTCCGAAGACTACAATTAACGTCATCAACAATAAGTTCACCATACAGATCGGCATTAGGTATTTCCACTCGAAGGCCAACAGTTGGTCGATACGCAGACGAGGGAATGTCCATTTGATCCACATCAGTAAGAAAACTACAAAGAATGCTTTTGCAAAATACCAGATAACACCAGGAATCAAATCCATAATGGCATTGAAACCGTCGAGACCGCCGATATGCAGTGGCATCCATCCTCCTAAGAAGACGGTAGCAGCAACGCCGGCAACGATAAACATATTCAAGTACTCTGCCAAGTAGAAGAAGCCGAAGTGCATACCCGAATATTCGGTATGATAACCGGCTGTCAACTCACTTTCTGCTTCTGGTAAGTCGAACGGACCACGGTTACACTCAGCATTACCGGCTACTATATAAGTAAGGAACGCGATAACTGCGGGTATGTGACCTTTGAAAATCAACCAACCATCGGCTTGCGATTCGATGATGCCCGAGAAAGACATCGTACCGGTCAGCACAACGGCTGTCATGATACTCAGTCCGGCAGATAACTCGTAGCTCACAATCTGTGCACCACTTCGCATGGCACCAATCAGTGAGTATTTATTGTTCGAACCCCAACCGGCCAACAGGATACCGAGTACACCGATACTCGATGCTGCCAGGAGGAAGAATACGCCAACATTAAAATCCAGAATGCTTGCACCTTTATTAATAGGTAGGCAAGAGAAGGTCAGAAACGAAGCAAGAATCACCAAGTAAGGAGCCAGATTGTATAAGAACTGATCGGCATTCTTCGGGTTGAAGATTTCCTTTGTCAGCATTTTCAATACATCGGCGAACACTTGGAAGATACCCCATTTACCTACTCGGTTCGGTCCGAGACGGCATTGGAAGAATCCGCACACCTTACGTTCCATATATATTAATGCAATAGCCAACAATGCATAGAGTGTGATAATCCACACCGCGATGACTACACATTCAATGAGTACAGCCCAACCCTCCGGCATTACCGAAGTCAGCATCGAGTGCACCCAATTTGTTACAATACTAAAGTCAAACATATCTATTATCTATCTATATCTGGTACAACATAATCCAAGGTGGCACCGACCGTAATCAAGTCGGCAATCTTCTGTCCGCGACAAGCGGTATCAACAATATCTGCCAATGGCAAACCTGTAGAACGGTAGTGCAGACGATAAGGATATTTATCGCCATGACTTTCCAAGAACACAGCAAACTCACCACGGCTAGCTTCTACAGCTTGGAAGTACTGACCTTCGGGAACCTTGATAATAGGTTTGGTCTTTACTCTGAATTCGCCTTCAGGTATATTATCGATAAGTTGTTCGATAATCTTCATACTCTCCATGATTTCGTCCATACGAACCATGTAACGAGCAAATGAGTCGCCTTCTGTATAAGTGATTTCTTTGAAGTCTACCTTATCATACATTGCGTACGGCATACGTTTTCTGACGTCGTTGTGCCAACCGCTTGCACGACCTGTACCACCGGTTGCACCGTATGATATCACATCTTCTTTACTTAACACGCCCACACCCTTCATACGGTTCTGGGTAATGATGTTGCCGGTAAAGATATCGTGATATTCATGTATTATTCCTCTAAGGTCGTTGATGAATTCTTTTACTCTCTTCACGAAGTTGGGATGGATATCAGCTTGTACACCACCTATCATATTATAATTAATGATAAGACGTCCACCACAAGTTTCTTCAAAGATATCCAGAATCTTCTCACGGTCGCGGAAAGCATAAAAGAATGCTGTCAGTGCTCCGAGGTCCATTGCTGCACAAGCATAGAACAGCAAGTGAGAGTCGATACGTTGCAACTCATCCATGATAGTACGGATATATTGTACTCTCTCTGGTATTTCAATGCCCATCGCTTTCTCAACGCACATACAAACTGCATGGCGGTTTTGCATTGCTGCAAGATAGTCAAGACGGTCGGTCAATGCCAATGTTTGAGGATAGGTCAGACTTTCGTTCATTTTCTCTATACCGCGGTGAATATATCCAAAGATAGGATCTATCTTTTTGATGGTCTCACCTTCGAGTGAAGTACGGAAACGAAGTACACCGTGAGTAGAAGGGTGTTGAGGACCTATATTGACAACATATTCTTTATCGCCGAAGATAAAATCTTTTTTATCTTTCACTGTTCCATCGGCTTCGAGCTCAATCTCTGTTGTGTCATCTACAGTCTCTTCGTTGTCCATGCGGAGCGGATTCTCTTTTTCAGGGTCATCATCCTTACGAAGTGGGTAGCCCACCCAATCGTTGCGTAAGAAGAGACGGCGCATATCGGTATGGCCTACAAAGAGAATTCCAAAGAAGTCGTAGATTTCGCGTTCATTAATCTTGGCAGTCTTCCAGATATCACTTACGGTAGGCAGTTCGGGGCGTTCTCTATCGAGAGTAGAAGTCTCTACTGCTGTACGTTTATGAGTCTCTGTTGATTCTAGATGATAAACCACGCCAAGTCCGCGTGTTGTTCCAGGAGCGTCGCCTTCGGCAGGTGCTCCCCAGTCCATACCGGTCAGACTTTCCAAAAAGTCCATCTTCTCCTCATTGCGAAGGCGAAGCATCTCCTTACGTAAGGCAGCCGGTTCGATATATCTTATTTCTTCCATAAAAAACTATTCTTCAGATTTATCTTTCTTCTGTTTCCTGTTCACTCCACCGAAGAATTTCTCGATTTTTACTTTACGCTGCAATTGCATCATTCCATAATAGAAAGCTTCTGGTCTTGGAGGACAACCGGGGATGAAAACATCAACAGGTAGAATTTTGTCGACACCATTCAATACATGGTATGATTTGACAAACGGTCCGCCCGAAACAGCGCATCCACCTACAGCAATTACATACTTGGGGTCTGCCATCTGGTCGTAAAGACGTTTCAAAACGGGAGCCATCTTGTTGGTGATGGTACCGCACACCATAATCATATCAGCTTGGCGTGGGCTCGAACGGGCTACTTCGAAACCGAAGCGAGCCATATCGTAGCGGGCTGCACCAAGTGCCATAAACTCGATACCACAACAACTGGTAGCAAAGGTCAACGGCCACAAAGAGTTACTACGTCCCCAATCTATTACATCGTCAAGCGCACCAAGGATAACATTAGTACGTCCTTGATTGAGCTCTTTCACCAATCCTTCCAGAGAGTCGTTGTCGATAAACTCGTTGTAGGGAATATCCTTTATTTTCGGTTTCTTTGTTACTTCCATTCCAAAGCTCCTTTCCGCCAGGCGTAAGCTAGGCCTAGCACAAGAATTACCAAGAAGAAAATCACACTGATAAGTGCCGGAACACCGGTCTGTCGAACAATAGCAGCCCATGGGAAGAGCAGGACTGTTTCGACATCGAACATAAGAAAGAGAATTGCAAACAAGTAGTAGCCCACACGGAACTGCATCCATGTTTTACCACGAGTTGGAATACCACATTCATAAGGTTCGAATTTCTGGGCATTGTACGAACGGGGAGAGATAGCTTTCGCTAAGACTATCACGATTCCGACAAATGCAATTGCTGTTAATAAAACAACGAGCAATAGTATAAAATTCATAATCTATAAATTATAATTTTGAATAAATATTTCCAAAGCTAGCTTAACTCGTCCAATTGCAAACTCTGTTTTGCAAAATCACGAAATTTTGGTGCAAAGATACAACTTATAAATTATATTTTATTGTTTTATGATTTATGTTTTTTGAATTTTGGTTGAATAATTTTTAAATTATATAAAATAAGGAAAGTTTTATTCTGAACTATTATTTCTCTAATGAAAGCAATTGTTCTGATAAATAAGAAATATTCTAATTGTTCTTTCTTTTAATGTCCTTTCTGATATAATGTTATCCTTTTGTGATGCTATTTATCAATCATAGTCTTTTCTCGACCTGAGAATAGCTATTAAATAAGGAACAGGCGCGTACGCGAGAAAGATTCAAGCGAGAGGTCACGTTTCAAATATCTTAGGGTGGTAATTCAAGTATCGTGAAGTATCGATTGAATTATCTTACTTCTCGATACTCAAATTTATCGCGTTTCTTGCTGGAGAGTTTCATACCCACACCCTTTGTGTCGATCTTCACTGGTCGGGTGATGAACTCGGGAACATTGTACGACATGAGGTTGTAGATGTTCTGCATCGGATTTCGTTGAGGCAATAAGAAAGGTTTGCTGCACTGTCCGTTCTTGTCGATATGGGCGATGTAGAGGCGAGTGTAAAGTCCGTCGTCGCGGCGACTGCTGAAGACAAACCAACGGGAGTTACTGCTCCAGTCGTGGAAACTTTCTGTATTGGGAGAGTTCACTTCTTTTATAGCACGATATTTGCGAGTCTTGAGATCCATCAAGTAGAGGTCTGCCTCACGATGCCAAATAGAGAAATTGCCATAGTTGAACATGACGAACATCAGATACTTGCCATCGAAGGATGGACGAGGGTAGGAGATAGTTTTGCCGGTAGCATTGGCAGATACTAGAACATCAATGTGCTTTCCAAAAGTGCCATGTTCTGCATCGAAGTCGATGCTGCACAAACTATATTTGATTTGTTTATATTCTTCGGGTATCTTCTTGGCTTGAGCTGAACAGAAGTAGAGCTTCTTGCCGTCGGCAGAGAATACGGGGAATGTTTCGAATGCACCTTTCGTCATGAGTCGTGGACAAAGTAGCAGTTTGTTCTCTTTCGTATCATATACTACAACGTCGGAAGCTTTGTCGACTACCTCAACGCGTTCATCTCTTACAGAGTGGAAAGCTTGATTAGTTTTGTTGGTAGAGTAGGCGATATATCGTCCATCGGGATGCCAGTAGGGATAGACGCAAGATGAAATAGTATTATCTGTCTTGGTATCCATCACCCTCTCGCTACCTTTACCTTTCTGTTGCAGCACTGTAGCACCGTTGTCGCCACGGACATGAAAACTCATGCAGTCGGGATTGTTGTGCCTGAAGGCATGACAATTGACGCAACATCCTGTTACAAGTGTATTTTCCATAATCGGTGTCTGGTCGAAATTGCTCAAATTACGTTGATAGATGCCCATCTTGCTATATACCTCGTATCCCGGAGCAATGAGACGGTATGCCAATCCGTAATCGATGGTATCAGGGCTGACATGTATGCTGAAAGCTTTGTATTTCTTCCATTTCTCGTTTTTGAAGAAACATACATCAATCTCAAGATTCTTTCCCACATTCTCTTCGAGAAGCTTTTTCCATTTCTTGATTGGAATATCAATAGCTGCATTTTCCTGAAAGTGAAGTGTTGTCTTTTGTCCTTTTATCTCTACGTCGATAAGGTCGACGGCTGGCGATGCCATGAAGTTGAGCGGAGCGATATTGACAGGAATCGTCACCCCTACATAATTAGGGTAGATGTTGGGATACTGATTCACAATGCTTGGATTGGTTACCGACTTCTTGCAAGAAGTGACAAGAATCAACAACAAAATGAGGTATATATTCAGATGTTTCATAATTGTATGCTGTTATATATGGAATAGACTAAGTGTTAGCGTTGCATGCTTCTGCCACCCGTTTGCAGATATTGCATTACTTTCTGATAAGTGAGTGGCACATGCTGATATCCGATAGAGTCGCCCAAGGGGAAACATTTGGCAAACTGCTGCATGTTGCCGCTGAGCAGATAGTATGCCATAAGGTATTCGTAAGCCATGCGGTTCTTTCTGTTGTGAACGAACAGTGTGCCCAACATCTGGTCTTTCTCTCCCTCGCTGAAGAGAAAATCTTCTTGAGGACGGCATTTGCGTAACCAACCATATTCGGGATCAGCATTGATAGCCTTTTCATTCCAAAGCAAAGCCATGGTGCGCATAGCAAATTTCTTGTAAAATAGAGTTTTCTGCAATATCTTGAGATATTTGAAAGTCACTTTGTATTCGCCGTTGATAAGATTGGTTTCGGCAAGACGACGTATCACACGGCCACTCTTTTGATAGTCGGGAATAGCCTCCATCGCTTCGAAGGCGTAGCGTTGGGCTGTGTTGATGAATCCTAGATAATAATAAATCTCGCTGGTCACAAGCGGTAGAGTGAAGTCACGTTCAAAGTCGGGCATCAACCCTTCGGGCCCATGTTGATAATAGTTGAACATATTATCGCCCATCTGTCCTGTCATGCAAAGAGCCAGATTCATATCGGCAACAGACATAGGAGTGTTGGGCGACTTCTTTTGAGCAAGTTGTACAATCTTCTCCCACTGTTGAGAACGGGCTAGAAAATCGTAATGCATGATCTCTTCTTTCGGGCCATTATAACCTTTATAAAGGGCCAAAACGATAAGCACTACTACCAAAGTAAACTGGATGAAAGTGCAGATGATGGCATGCTTTTTCATATCGGGGATAACGACAAACAACATTGGAATGAGTACGGTAGGAATCCATATCGTCAAGTAGTACGAACTATGTACTACGGGGAATCGATACCAGTCGAAGCCCCAATATAGCTTGTCGAGTGGAGCCTGTACAAAGTAAGAACACAGATATGGTAGTCCTACGGCAATGACAATGCTCCCGAGGGTACCAATGATGGCACTTACCGACTTCATATTTTCAAAATAGAAGTATTCGATAATAATAGAAAGAAAGATGAAAATCATGAATACTCCACCAATCATGACATATAATATAGGAGAGAGTAGCAGCAGGTAGACCATTCTGACCCACTGGTTCTCGATGAGCATATAGGCTGAGGCTGCCAACAGTGCGATGATGAGTCCTGCAACACCTGTCATCATGGTGTTTTCGTCGCAAAGCATATGCCAATAGATGATAGAAGGGATAAAGGTAAGTAACGTCCAATACGATTGACGTTTCATCATGGTAGACAAGAAGAGAATCAACTCTTGTATGATGACTAGCAGTACGGCAATGATCAGTGCTCCAACTTTAGGGTAGTAGAAGAACTGGGTGAGAAAACTGCCTAGATAACTGGCTATACCCCCTATATGATAAGAAGTCTGAGTGAAATAGTCACTAGTGAACAAGAACAACTGATACTGTTCTTGGTAGTAAAGATGATATTGATAGAAAAAAGCGAAGAACACAAATACTGCGACTCCGAATATCAATGAGAATATTTGATTAATATATTGTTTCATGACTATTTATAATTAGTTGAACTTTTCATTTTTCGTTTTCATCATCCTTTCTATATCGGTAGCACTGAAAGGCAGTTTGCCTTTCGACAATTCGGGAACATTGAATGATTTCAGACAATTATCATAGAACGAAGGATGTTTTTGAGGTAATACGAACGGTTTGTGTGCTTTTCCGTTCTTGTCAACGTAGCAGAAATAGGGGCGACCATAAAGTCCGTCGTCGCGTTTGCTGGCAAATACAAACCATCTGCTCATCGAAGACCAACTGTGATAAGTATCCGAACGGTTGGAGTTGACAATCTGTAGTGTGTTGATAGCTCCCGTCTTGAGATTCATCATTTGCAAGTCGGCTTCTCGATGCCAAATTGGGAAGGTGCCATAGTCGGCAACAGTATAGAGCACCCATTTGCCATCTGGAGAAATCTTGGGGTGGCAAATAGAATGTCCCATGAACCGGGCATTATAGATGGTATCTACCTGAGT
This sequence comes from Bacteroidaceae bacterium, assembly GCA_036846645.1. Taxonomy (GTDB): domain Bacteria; phylum Bacteroidota; class Bacteroidia; order Bacteroidales; family Bacteroidaceae; genus JAAYUD01. Next base: position 22,157 of record DAIUBN010000023.1, read on the forward strand.
ACCGAAAGAATGGTTGGCAGCATTGAATGGAATGCGGCATAAGCTATATTTCAGTTTCTTGATATTTTCAGGCAGCTTCACTTTGCGAGCACTACAGAAGTAGATATACTTCCCATCGGGAGAGAAAGTTGGGAAAGTTTCGAACACAGTGCTGTCTGATAACTGCGGACAAGAGTAGATCGTGTTATGATCGAAATCGGCAACGAAGATGTCCGATTTGGTATCGTATACTTCGAGTCGCTTGCTATCTACAGCATGGAAAGCTGGAATAATCACATTCGAAGAGAATACACCATACCGTCCCGAAGGATGAAAACCTGCATATACACCAGCCGAAATGGTATTGGCATTCTTCAAATTGAGTTTTCTGAGTTTGCCATTTCTGTTGAGGAAAGTACCTCCTGTCTCACCTCTTACATAGAAAAGAGAAAGATGAGGATCCTGATTGCCATAGATGTGACAGTTCATACACTGGTTGTTGACTAGATTATAGTCGCAAATGGCACTTTCGTCGAAGTTCTCGATGCAGCGTTGTTTGATTTGTAGATGATTCCACACTTCATAGTCGGGTTCGATAAGCCGATAGCTGATATAAGCATCTATCTTGTCGGAAGTGACCTGCCAGCGGAAGGATTTGTATTGCAGCCAGCGGCCATTTGTACGTGCCGAAACTTGAACATTAATGGTCTTGTCTTTTGCTTTGTCTAGAAAGTCTTTCCACTCCGACATACCGAAGCATATTTCATTGCCCTTCTCGTTCACTCGAATCTCGTTATCACCACATTTGGCAATCACTTCTACCGCATCGATATTGCCACGCAGCAAGAAGTTAAGAGGAGCGATGTTACAAGGTACAGTAATATCAGTATAGTCGGGGTACATCGGAGGCATAGCATCTACTTTGCTCACATCTTTATGATGAGGAGTACATGCAGCCAACAGTAGCAACAATGCGACTAATATATTAACTATCTTCGTTCTCATTTCTTATTGACAAAGTGAAAATAATACCAGTAAGTATGTCCGAAACGCTCGGTCAGCATGGTTTTATCACCTTTCGATTGAACATATATATTGGTATACTCTTTAAATTTATCGACCATATTCTGTGGAATGCAGTATTTCACTAATTCTGAAGTAGAAGAGTTAGAACCTGCAAAGTATATCAGCAAAGCTTCTTGGTAAAGAGCTTTAGCCCTGGGCTTGCCAATATTCTGGCAATAAGTGTCATAATCTCTTTTGAATCCAGAGATATCTTTCCTGAGCAATTCGCTGCAAAGCATGTAATCCAGGGCAATCACGTTGTTGGAATTTGACTTCAGCAAGCGGGTGATGATTGTATAAGTATCGCCTCCAGAACTTCTGAGAGTATCGTTCTTATTGATAAATTTACGTTTCTCTATGAGATAATTTTTTACGTTTGCCGACTGATTACCGGGGATACGTTCGTCTGCCCATTTCT
>DAIUBN010000024.1:0-23562 GCA_036846645.1 Bacteroidaceae bacterium
GTGGTGTATGGTTTGGTCAGATTCGTTTTGATAATGACAACTTTATACACAGCAGCTGCACTATCCATCGTGGCCAACAGCTCTTCGTGAGGAAGCATGGTGGCTTTGAATGGCGAAAGTACCCCCGATACATTCTTCTTCAGTTCATCTATATCGGGACAGATTTGATCATTGAGAAGAGACAATTCACGGTCTTGGTAGACTTGGGGAGTGACATGAGGATAGCTTGACAGTATTTTCAGGACATTCTGCACTACCTCTATATAAGGTTCTTCGGCAAACAGTGTCGTGATAGCTTCCTTGCTCTGCAAAGGATATGCCATATCTGTGATGACCACCCAGTTGCGATGGCCCAACAAGGGCATGATACGTTTTAGCTCGTCCTGCCAATCATTGGATTGCTGAGATTTTTGTTCTAAATCTTTCATTTTGTCGTAATTTTATCATTAAAGTTCAACAAATATAATCATGATAACGAAGTATCACTACAAACCGGACTCAAAAAAAAGTTATGTTAACTATTTCTCTATATATCCTTATTTAATATTGACCGTGAACTGATAATCTCCCGAACCCAATTTGACACTCAGCTTATCTTGCATGGTCGTCTCTACCACAAAATCTTTGTTTGCCGAAAGCGGCATACCATACTCGGTGACCCGATTGATGTCTTTTGTAGGAAGCACTACAGTAGCTACCGCATTGGCTGGTATCGACACTCTGAGTGTATAGGTATTGCCCGAAAGCTTCCATTCGCTTTTAATGGTTCCATAAGGAGATTCGTACGAAGCGTTGGTAGAGGTCACATCTCCTACAAGCTGCGGATCGATAAGGATATCATGATAGGCAATAGATGCAGGAGATTGCTTGATTCCTCCTAGTCCATTATAAAACCACTCCATGAGATGGCCCAACATAAAATGATTGTTTGACACAAAGCCGTATGCCTGCCACGACTCGGTGAGTGCTGTTGCTCCGTGAGCCAACTGCCAGCCATAGCCCGGTACATCATATTTACTATTCATATCGAAAATGATATCGGCACGTCCACAATTGGTCAGAGCTTTGAGCAGATAGCTATAGCCAATATCTCCCGCTGTCAAAGCATTGTTCTTGCTCCGAACACTCTCTATCAAATTGCGAGTCACCCAAGCAGTATCCGAAGGATCGACCAAACCGGTATAAAGAGACATGGCATTGGCGGTCTGACTGTCGCGATCGACTTTCTTTGTTGTCCTATTGATATATTTATCTTGATATGCCTTTTTGATATTCTCTCCCAACTGCTGATAATACTTGGCATCCTCTTCTTTTTTCAACAAGGATGCCACCTGCTGCATGATTGTGACATCATAATAATAGGTAACAGTCGACGTTACCCCATAAGATGTGAGCTGTGCATAGCCCGGTGATTTCGGACCGATATCAAACCAATCTCCTAAGCCATAGGATACAATATTATTTTGAGCTTTAGAACTTAGATATGATATATATTTCTTCATATCGGGATAAAAAGTTTCCAAACTAGTCTTATCTCCATACCACTTATACTGATTCCATGGAGCTATAATAAATGAGCTGCCCCATTCGGGTGAATCTTCAAAACCGGATTCGAAACGAACGTATTCGGGATCGATAGAGGGGATGCAGCCATCGGGCCGTTGAGAAATCTGCAAATCACGGAATATTTTATTGTAAAGACGTGACAGATTGTATCGATACAGCAATGAGTTCTGCATGAGATAGGCCTCTTCTTGCCAACCGAGTTTCTCACGATGAGGACAGTCGGTCAGCACACTTGCCATATTGCTACGGATAGCCCAATCTATCAAATTGTGTATCTGATTAAACATCGGTTTGGAACAAACGAAAGAGCCTGCTTCGGGAGCAGAATTGCAAGTGTGCAAGCCCACTAAAGAAACGACTTCGGGCAAAGACTGATTGGCTTCGCCGGCGGGCACTGCGCCTTCCAACTGTACATAACGGAAGCCATAATAAGAGAATTGAGGTTGCCAGACCGTTTCTGTATCTCCTTCTTTTGTTCGGTAAGAGAAATAATAAGGTTGGCCTGTGGCACTCTGATTGACTGTACTATCGGGATTCAACAACTCGGCAGGGCGGAAGATAATCTTCTGACTACCATTAGAGTGTATCTTCACTCTGATGATGCCCGAAAAATTCTGTCCCAAATCATATACCCAATATCCTTTCTTATTCTTGAATTTAGAGACTACCGGGACATCTGTTCTAATAGTTAGAGGAGTGGCATGCTGAGCATTCATAGCAACGGGGTTGTCTATTTCTATGGCTTTCTGCCAAGATTTGTCATTAAAGTCGGCCAACTGCCAACCGGCAAGTTCGCGGGTTGCATCGTAGTCTTCGCCACCATAGATGCTCGAATAAGTGATGGGACTCTGAGTCACCTTCCAACTCTTATCGGACACTACATATTGAATAGAACCATCGGTATATTCTATCTTCAACATCAACTTCATTTTGGGCGCTCCGTATGAGGTAGTCAACTTGAAATAGCGTTCGTTGGGAACATTATAGAAACCATTGCCCAACATCAAGCCCAGTACATTCTTTCCGTTATTCAATTGATGAGTAACATCGAAAGCGACATACAGCACCTGTTTATCATATTTGGTCCATCCGGCATCGAGAAAATGATTGCCCACTTTCTTACCGTTAATGAAGAAATCGAAATGTCCCAAACCGGAGACATAAGCATCGGCCCTCTTTACCTTCTTTGTCAGAGAGACCGTCTTACGGAACTGCGGCAATAGATACATTCCATATTTCTTATCGCCGACAAGTTTTTTCAAATCAGAATAGACATGAATGCCCGGAACAAGACGACCATCCGCTTTATCTTTTTCGAGTGCTATCCAACGAGCATTTTTCCAATCATTGGAGGTGAGCAGGCCCATTACAAAAGATTGTATCTCGCTCCATGATGATACATTATTATTTTTATCCCAAACTCTTACCTTCCAGTAATAGACGGTAGAAGTCTGCAACCCACTACCCTCGAAAGGAACAAGAACAGATTGGTCGGAAATCATTTTATGACTGTCCCATACCGTTCCACAGTCCTTATTGAGATCATCGATATGAGTAGAGACCAGAATCTGATAAGCAGACTGGACAAAGTTGCGCTGTTCTGCATGTATTTTCCAACTGAAGCCAGGATGCAGATTTTCTAATCCTAATGGATTGCAAGCTTCATCACACGTCAAATCGTATAATGAGAAGCTAGGAGAAGCCGATACAACCAACGGACATATCAGCAAAAGTACGAACAGAAATTTCTTCATGACATCATTAGATAATTATTTATTATCAACAGATAATAGTTACAATATATATATATGTTACACTTCGTGATAATAAGACAATGAGAGTTAGGTCAATACCGATAGACATAAAATTCTCTTTGCCATTTACTGAATACAAAGTTAGGCTTTTCTAGGAAAAGATACCAAATAAAATAACGTTTAAATATCATTAAAGTTCCGATTTAATGAAGAAAAATGGGCGTTCGTTGATTGTAATTTATATTTAATATGATTGTATCTACTTTTGTCTAAACAAAAAAGGAAAAGTAATATGAACAATCAATTGACTACAGCATTATCGTCTTTCGCTCCCATCACACTGAAAGAGATGAGTGGCATCAAACTGATGAACCGTATTGATACGAAATATATCACTACAGAAGAACATCTGATGAAACTGCTGGAGATGTTGAGCAAGAATTATCGCGTTCAGGTGGTAAATGATGAAAGTTTGATTGATTATCGTACAACTTATCTCGACACTCCTTCATTAGAGATGTATATGGCCCATCAAACAGGTCGCAGAGTAAGAGAAAAGATTCGAGTACGCTCGTACGTTTCTTCCCGCCTCACCTTTCTTGAGGTAAAGAATAAAGACAATCACGGGCGTTGCGACAAGAAGAGAATCAATGTAAGAGATTTGAAGACTCTACAAGAAGATGGCGCTGAAGAGTTTCTTCGTTCGAGTTCGTGGTACTGTTTGACAGAACTTATGCCTCAACTCAGGAATACTTTCAGCCGCATCACTCTAGTAGATAATGAAAAGACAGAACGTCTGACAATCGATACGGATGTCAACTTCGTGAACCTGATGAACAACAATAAGAAATCGCTCGGCAGGATGGTGATTATCGAATTGAAACGCGACGGAAGAAAGATGTCGTACGCAACACGTCTGTTTCACGAACAGAATCTGCGCCAGGCTAGCGTGAGTAAATACTGTGTGGGAATGTCGATGACCAATTGTGAGCTCAGGCAGAACCGATTTAAAAAGTTACTGATGCTTGTAGATAAAGTAAACAGAGCAGAAACAGATATGAGCAGTTTTAATACGCAAAGGACATTCACGCCATGTCCTGACATCGTACCTAACAGTTATAGCGAAAAGGCAATGCTGAATTATAATATGGCTTACAATGCTACCATACAATTGAGTTATTAAGAACGAACTATTTAAATTGAGGAACAGATGGAAGAATTAACAGATTTATCGGCAGCAACCGCTGCAATGAGTTTGAGTGCGGGATTTTGGAACTTATTAATCCATTTCTTTATCAACACGTTAGTCGTAGCATTCATCATACATTTTTTCTATTATCACAAGAGCCATCGCAGAGATTATTACTTCACTTTTATACTAATCAGCATCAGTATCTTCATGATGATATTCTTGCTGGGAGATGTGAAGATAAAAGTGGGATTTGCCTTAGGACTATTTGCCATATTCGGCATCATACGATACCGCACGGAGTCGATGCCAGTAAGAGAAATGACTTATCTGTTCGCTATCATCTCTATTTCTGTAATCAATGCATTGGTAGTAGATCTGAGTTATTTGGAGCAGGCAGGAGCCAACTTGATATTCATTCTGAGTTTTTGGCTCTGCGAGAGCAATCATTGGCTCAAACATATCTCCGAGAAACTGGTGCAATATGACAGAGTAGACCTTATACTACCAGTTAAAAGAGAAGAACTGATAGCCGACTTGCAGAAACGCACCGGGCTCCATATACTGAGAGTAGAAGTCGGACATATTGACTTTATCCGCGATTCGGCGATTCTCAAAATATACTACGAACCCGAAGGCGACGAGATTAACACGACAGATGTATTATCTAAAATGCCAAGAGAATGAAAAGGAAAAAGATTTTCACTTTACTGATATTGGCACTCAGTGCAGTATCGGGATTCGCTCAGAGCGATGATTTTGGAGTATGGGCCAGTGCCGGAGTAGAGAAGAAACTATCCAAGAAACTCTCGGCAGAATTTGAAGGAGAATTCAGAAGTAGAGACAATTCCAAAAAGGTAGAACGTTGGACGGGTTCTTTAGGTTTAGAATACGAGCTGACAAAACATATTAAAATAGGAACAGGGTATGAATTCATCTATGCCAACAAAGCCGAGAGAACAACTTCTAAAGGGAATACCGTATCATCATACTGGTCACCCAGACACCGGTTCAACTTCTCGATACAAGGTGATTTCGATGCCGGTCATTTCAACTTTTCACTTCGAGAGCGCTATCAATATACCTACAGGGTATCGACTACTGCCAAGAAATACGATGAAGACGGAGATGCCAAAGCAGATGAAGAAATAACAGGGAAAGGATACAACGTGCTGCGCACCCGACCAATGATAAAATACAACATACCTCATTCGATGTTCAAGCCCTATTTATCTGTGGAGTTCTACAACTCACTGACAAATGGTTCGATAGACAAGACCAGATACAGAATAGGTACACAGCTCAAGCTGAATAAGCAAAATGCTTTCGACATATTCTATTTATACCAGAAAGAAGCCGACGATGACGATGTGAGCAGACATGTGATAGGAATTGGATATACATATAAATTTTAAAAGAACAACATAAGATGAAAAGATTAGAATTATTAGCCCAGATTTTGCCATTGGCATTGCTTCTCTTTGTAGGAGGATGCGCAGGTGGAGCATCAGACTTTCTCGAAGATAATACGAGCAATAATGGTGCAGGCAGTAGTACAGCTTCTAGTGGAACAGACACGAGTTCGAATACTACGGGAATCTCTACCACTTTGGATTATAGCATTTCGATGGATTCGTCGGACGATACGGGATACTCGGCAGTAGAAGAAACGGTGCCGACCAGTTCGTCGGACGAAAGTTATGACGATTTTGTAGAGAACTCTACATTTGGTTCGACAATCACCATCACCTATTCAGGTACTTCGGCAAGCGTTTCGGGAAGTGCTGACGGCGTCACAGTGACAACTAGCGGTGCCGATGTATCGGTAGCTTCGACAGCGTCGGGAGTAAATTATGTACTGACAGGTACGACTACCGATGGTTCGTTCAAAGTAGCCAGCAGTTCCAAAAAATACGAAATCACCCTCAACGGTGTAAGCATCAACAATCCGACAGGAGCTGCCATCAATCTTCAATCTTCGAAACGCGCTTTCGTGGTATCCGCTTCGGGCACTACCAACACACTGACAGATGGCACCACCTATACTACAAGTGACACAGAAGATATGAAAGGCTGCTTCTTCACTGAGGGACAGGTAATATTCAGTGGTTCGGGAACACTGAACGTGAAGGGTAACTACAAACATGCCATCTGTAGTGACAGCTATATCAGACTTCGCAAAGGGTCGGCTATCACCATCAGTGGCGCTGCCAAAGATGGTATCCATGCCAATGATGCATTAATTATAGGTGGCGGCACGTTGAATATCACATCTAGCGGTGACGGCGTTGAAGTAGAAGAAGGATATATTAAGGTGGATGACGGCCTTGTTACCATCAATTCGGCAGGTGATGCTATCAAAACATCATACGACGGTACAGACACAGCAATCACTCCTTATGTGACCGTCAACGGCGGTCTACTCAAACTGACTACCACAGGAGAAAAAGCTCAAGGAGTGAAGTCGGCAAGTACGTTGGCTATGACAGGCGGTATCATTCAGGCTACTGTATCGGGCAACGCTTCTAAAGGTTTGAGCAGCGACGGCAACATGACACTTTCGGGAGGCAAGGTGACGGCTATTACATCGGGAGCGCCGATCTATGAAGACAATGACTTATCGGGTGCAGCAGGTGTGAAATGTGACGGGACATTGTTAATATCGGGGGCTACGGTACAGTGCAAGAGCACCGGCAACGGGGGCAAAGGCATCAGTGGTGACGGAATCATCAATATATCGGGAGGTATTGTAAGAGTGATAACTACCGGAACAAAATACTCTTATAGCAGCAGCATCGATACATCTGCCAAAGGAATAAAAGCCGACGGTAATCTGACAATAAGTGGCGGCGCTGTGATGGTGAGATGTGAAGGTGGCAACGGCGACAGTGGTAGTGAAGGTATTGAGAGCAAGAAGATTCTGACTATAAGTGGTGGTGAGACAGCAGTACAAGCGCCCGACGATGCAGTCAATGCTGCTTCGGCCATCAATATCACCGGCGGATATATCTACGCCTATAGTTCGGGCAACGACGGAATAGATTCGAACGGTACGATGAGCATCTCTGGCGGTGTAGCGATAGCATCCGGAACTTCTCAACCCGAAGATGGATTTGATTGCGACAATAACTCCATCAGCGTAACAGGAGGTGTGGTTATCGGTACAGGTGGCGGCACTAGTTCTTTGGGCGGTTCGCAATATTCGGTTGGCTATGGAGCAGCAATAACTTCGGGCAACTTAATCAACATCCAGTCGAGCGATGGAACCAGTTTGCTGACTTATAAATTGCCTAGGACCTTATCTTCGTGCACCTTTGTATTCAGCAGTCCTTCTTTAAAATCGGGTACCACCTATTCTATCTATACCGGTGGATCGATGACCGGCGGCACCAACTTCTACGGATACTGTGCAGGAGCTACCTATACTAAAGGGACAAGCGCAACAACCTTCACACCAAGTTCTGTTTACACTACTGTAGGGACTACGACTTCTGGACAAGGAGGAGGCGGTGGCGGATTCCCAGGTGGACGTTAAACGATGAGTTAATCTGATATAATGATAAGAAAATGAACCGAAAAGTAATTACTTTGTTCTTCCAAGCTTTGATAATTTGAACAAAGTAATTACTTTTGTAATGCTATGGATATGAATAGAATTCGCAGGCAAAACATCTTAGAGCAATCCATCTACTGGATACTTTGGATATTGGTATTTTCAATTCCTTTGATAGGTTTACTAATGTCAGAAAAGACATCGACAAATCAATCTATCGGATGGAAGATGCTAGGAAAAGACTGGTTAAAAATCTTGCCTTTCTTCATCATCTTCTTGGCCAACAACTACATACTTCTCCCCTATCTGCTACTCAGAAAAAAGTATCTGGCATATATCATAACGGCATTGCTGCTTGTTGCAGGATTGTGCCTACATAGCCAATATAGCCGAAAGGATTTCAGACCGGAAAGGATATGGAATGACAGACAAATAGAAATGCAGAACGGACCTGCCAAGCCTGACTTTGGAAGAGGTCCTCACGGCGAAGGTGGCGGTCCAATGGGCGAAGATATCATCAATGACATGTCGCAGGTGGATCACAATCCTCCTCCAGGTATGATGAACGGCAGACCTGATGCAAAGAAAGACATGCCACAATTTCCACATATTTTGTCGATGCTGCTCTATGCAGTTCTGGGTGTTACATTGATAGGCTTCAATATCGCTATCAAACTGGTCTTTCAATCATTTATCGATGAGGAGAAGATGAAAGAGCTGGAAAAAGAAAAACTCAGCACAGAACTCCAATATTTGAAGTATCAAATCAATCCGCATTTCTTCATGAATACCCTGAACAATATTCATGCACTGGTTGATATCGACCAAGAAAAGGCCAAATCCAGTATTATAGAGCTATCCAAATTGATGCGCTATATACTCTATGAAGCCAACAACACCATGATCAGTTTGTCGAAAGAGCTACAATTCATAGATAACTACGTGACGCTGATGAAACTGCGGTTCACTGATAAAGTACATATCGATATAGATGTTCCATCCAGTGTACCAGAGGTGCAAGTGCCGCCGTTGCTATTCATTACATTCTTGGAGAATGCTTTCAAACATGGTGTCAGCTATCAACAAGAATCATATATCAAGCTGAAGTTACAGATAGACGAGCCTAATAATAAGATTATCTTCTTCTGTTCGAATATGAATCTACAGAAAGTAGAAGACACACATCATGGCATCGGGCTTGAAAACGTGAATAAGCGTTTGAAACTGATTTACGAAGAAAATTATACGCTTAGCATAGACAATAACAAGAGAAGAATATATTTGAAGTTTTACTAATTATACCACTCAGATCATGAAATGTATAGCTGTTGACGACGAGCCTTTGGCTTTGGCACAAATTTCGGCATATATAGGCCGAGTACCATTCCTCGAACTGGTAAAATCTTGCTCCGATGCATTCGAGGCAATGAAGGTTCTATCTGAAGAAAAAATAGAGCTGATGTTTATCGACATCAATATGCCCGATTTGAACGGTATGGACTTTGTTCGTTCATTGCCGACTCGTCCACTTGTAGTCTTCACCACTGCATATTCAGAATATGCTGTAGATGGCTTTAAGGTAGACGCTGTAGACTATCTGCTGAAGCCGTTCTCTTTTCAAGATTTATTGAAGGCTTCGGAAAAAGCACGTCATAGAGCAGACTTGATGAGAAGCGAACAGAACGTTGTCGGCAATGACGATAAGGCTGTAGACACCCCACGCATAGACAGCGATGGTTCGATGTTCGTAAAGAGCGACTATCGAATAGTAAGAATAAGCATCAACGACATTAAATATATAGAAGGGATGAGTGAGTATGTACGCATCTTCATTGCGGGAGAGCCCAAACCAGTCATCTCCCTACTCAGTATGAAGAAACTCGAAGACATGCTACCTTCATCGCACTTTCTAAGAGTGCATAGATCGTATATCGTCAATATGCAGAAGATAGTGGAGATATCCCGACTCCGCATCATATTCGACAAAGATACCTATATTCCTATCGGCGATAACTACAAAGACAAATTCAACGAATACATCAGCGGCAGAAGCGTAGGTGGAAAATAAAAAAGATAGCCCCATTGGTGCAGTGAAACCAATGGGGCTAATCTTTTATGTATTATTACTATTTAATACCCAATTTCTTAGCAATTTCTTTTGGAAGTGCATCCTTGTGTACCAAGATATTGATAGTCTTGTAAGCAACAAATGCTTTAGAAGCATACCAAGTACCTTTATATTTGCCTGATTCACCCCAAGAGTTCTTTACCATATAATACTCTTTACCATTCTGATCTTTGGCGAGACCGTAAATCATCATACCATGGTCGTCTGTTGTTTCCCAATCATCGAAACCAAGTTGACGTTTCTCCTGAGTAATGGTTTCCTCAGGATAAGGTTTGTCGGTCATCATTCTACGTTTGTCGGCAGTGCGCATGCCTGTCCAACGTGCCATATCTGTTCCATCAATATCCTTTGAATTGACATCGGGAACAACAGCAATACCGTCGCGGGTGAAACCTGATTCACTGACATCACTACCCCAAGCTACACAATAACCTTTTTCTACAGCATTCTGGATAACTGCCATGAACTCATCGAGAGGTAAGTTGTATGACGTACCATTGCGCCAGTTATCTTCAATTTCGATAGCAAACTTGGTATAGAAAGGATGATGAGTAAAAGATGTCAAAGACACATAGTCGTCTAACTTCAAGCCCAATGACTCTTCAAAACTCTTCGGAGTATAAGTTTTTCCATTGTACTTAAATGTCTCGGGACATTTACCAAGATAATTGTCATAGATCTGAGATAGACCATTCAACCAAACAGGAGAAAGTTTTGACTGTTTACCTTTGGCTATTGCATCAACATAAGCGCCAGCAGTAGCATCCAACTCACTATGATTGTGAAGAGAATCACCATACATAATACCAGGCATTACAGATTGTGGAACAATTCCATAATTTCTTAGACAATAAACTACATCATAAAAACTACCACCAGGAGCGAAAGAGCTACTACCATGAAGACGAACATAATTGACTGCTCTATCTTCCATAGTTTTGTGAACAACATACATTTCAGACAAATCATAAGTTCCCTTATTCAAACGCAACAACTCACTTTCGAAATAGCCAAGTGAGGAGAATGCCCAACAAGTACTTGAATGACTCTGATTCTTAATAGACGTAATTGGATTGGCTTTTACAGTAGTAAATACAAAGCCATCCTCTTTTGAAGATTTCTCTGTCTGAGCAAATGTACTCAGAGAGAACATCAAAATAGCTGAAAAAATAAAAACTCTTTTCATAGCTTTCAATTAATGATAATAAAGTGATTAAATTTATATTAAGTGAATAACAAATTTCTATTGAATCTTACTATGCCATACACGCTCTGTGAAAGACACATTAAGAAAGAGCGAAAGAGCCCGATCATTCTGAATATTGGTAGAGCCTTTGAACTGATCGTTGTACTTCACGCCCAATGAGACATTGTTGCCCCCCTTGAAAGACAAGTTAAGACCGGCACTAACATAATAATTCTCGGCCTTCTTACTACTGATGACAACATAAGAGTTGTTTACACCGGCACCCAACATCACTTTCACAGGATATCTATAAAGATTACCAAAAGCACGCTGTGCACCCACCATGAAGTAGTGCTGATTTTCATATTTAATATTCGATTCGTTGGTCTTTGTCTTACTCCAATCGTAAAAACGATAATCTGCAGTAAAAGTCCAACGAGGAGTCATATAGGCTACACCACCACCAATATATCCAGGGAGATAACGTTGACCTTTGGCAGGATTGGTAACAACTGTACCACCACCAGAACTACTGACTGCTGTCAGACTGACATCCTGATGCAAAGATTGAGAATGGCCATATACCGCACCAATGGTTACTGCACGTTGTTTGTCTATATTATAATGGTATTGAGCACCTAAGTCAATGTAGAAAGTCTGCTCCTTGGAAGTCAATGTTGCACTAGAAGTACTCTGCGTCTCTGTTTGAGTAATGGTACCCGATACAAACGAAGCACTCACACCCAATGACAATTTCTTAAATAACAATGCTGCACCCGATAATCCCACTTTAGATAAGCCGCCTGAACCTTCGAACAGAGAAGACACCTTAGAATTGACACTACCAACAACATCTTTTTCTGTAGTTACAGCATATCCACAACTTGTTACAGGAGTTAGAAAGAAACCAAAATAGAACATAGGAGTCATACGAAATCCTATACTCATATTATTGATATTGCCAACAACAGAATTCGAATTGGAACCGGATTGACGATATATACGATAAGCTCCTTTGACACCCATATCAAACACGAAACGAGCACTATCAAGTGCTGTAATAGCCGAGGGGTTGGCGTAGTTGACGAATGTTCCTCCTCTTAAAGCTATACCGGCCCCGCCGAGGCCCGCATACTGTCCACCTTCGCCGTATGCTATTTCACCGATGCCATACATTGAAGTAGGCGAGTTTGTCGTATTTTGGGCAATCAATGAACAATACGGCAATATAATAAAGAGTAGAACAAGAAATTTTCTCATTATTTATCGTTATATGTTTTATATAAAATAGTCAATTTGACCTTATTATTCTCATTCGCAAAATTTTTGTCACCAAAGAGTACTCCCTGACATGTAGAGAAGAAAGCAGCAGTAGGTAACATCAATTTTAATTTTTTCCTCTTTGTGCCGATAGTACCAAAATTACTTTGCATAAAAGAGGTGAGGTCGAATGTATAATAAGTATTAAGGTAAAGGTTATTATCAATAACCAAACTACCCGTCTGCACTGATGTTCCGGCAGAGTTGTAGATTACATCTTCTGTAGAGCCATTGGTATCTGCCGAATAAAGTTGCAGACTCTTCGGCAAAGGTTGCGTATCACCATAACTTTTCTTCACCGGATAGAGTTGCAGATATGCACTCTCTATACTCACCATCTTCCCTTCAGCATTCAAATCATTGATATAGGGAAAATCGAGCATCATATAAAGTCCAGTCAGGCCTTGGACATGAGCAATATGATTTGTTTTTGATGAAGAGAGAGCATTATTAATACCCGGCTGGATGGCTGCAATCGAAGTACCGGTTCTATCAAAAGTAACCTTATTAAAGGTATTAGTCTTATTCGGAGTGAACACCATCTTCATAGCAGTCGGTATATTTGTGATATCATGATAATACATGGCAATCACGAAACTGGAGTCGTTGACTTGAAATCCGTTCAGCATACCCTTGCTATCAGGTATAAAAGCCAATCCTCTGAAATAGTCTCTAAAATAAGTTTGCTGTCTGAAGTGCAGATCATCATCACGCATCAGGTCGAACCATGTCTGTCCCAACTGATCAGGAAGGCGCACCTCTATTTCTTTGGCACGTTGACCTGGATGTGGGGTAAATGAGATATAACTCATTGGAGAAGCCTCATAACTGGCATTCGATTTATTATAAAGGTAGCCTTTATCGTCCATCTCGATATTCTCTTTTAATTTATGTATGGCGATTCTCTGAGGGCCTGCCAATGTATCACCTACATAATCGCCTGAAGCAAAGAGACGTATAGTGAGAGAATCGAAACGATAGCGTTTATCATTATTAATAGCATTTGAAGGCATAGCATATTCAGAATAAAAAGAAGTTTTAATATCACCTCTTATTGTATCAGAATAATGACCAATCTGACAAACAGTATCACCCGAAGTCGCTAATGAATCACTCAGTGCCGTAGAAAAAAGCACAGTACAAGTATCCGTTTGGATATTATTGAATTTACTTTCGAACCATTTACTTCCTACCGTAGTTCCTTCATCACGACAAGAAGAAAGGGTTATAGCACCAGCTACCAGAATGAAAATAAATATATAAATTAGTCTTCTCATTTCATTTTATTATATAGAGTCTTACTAAAAGATTTGCAAAGAAACGAAATTTCTTTTGTTTTTCTCAAAAAACAGTCGACAAATTAGGTAATTTTATAGTCTTCAACTTTTTTAGTTGGCCTATTTAGCTTTTTTGTCGTTTGTTTTTTTGTTTGCATTGCCTAAATATCTATATTTGTGGCTCAATTTAAAATTGATATTAACGATAAAAGAATAAAAAATGAAAGTAATGAATCTTAGAAGGGGCACGAAGTACATGCTGCTCTCTTTATTAGTGCTGATGACAGCGGCTTGTACTAGTAGTACAACATATACGTTAGGCTTCTGGCATCAGCGTTCCGATTTTGATGGCAAGTCTCGTTCAGGTGCTGCTTATTTCACTATTGGCGATATGGGTTATATTGTCGGTGGCGGTAACGGTAAACAAAAGCGTATGAAGAGTATGTATAGTTTCGATATGACATCTTCTGCCGGCTCTTTCACAGAACTATTTAGTGAAACTTCTACAGCTACAATGCCAGGAGCCCGTGAACAAGGTACAGGTTTTGCTGTAGGTGGTAAAGGTTATGTTACTTGTGGTTATGATGGAACAGACCCTATAAAAGATACTTGGGAATATACTCCTAGCACTAATACTTGGAGACAGATTGAAGATTTTCCAGGTGATGCTCGTTATGGTGCATTGTCTTTCACCCTTGGAAATTATGCCTATGTTGGTTGTGGTTACAACGACGATGGTAGTTTGAAAGACTTTTATAAATTCGATCCTTCTGCTGCCGACGGTAGTCATTGGACCAAGATTGAAGGTTACGGTGGTTCGAAACGTAAATACGGCATGGCCTTCGTTATTAATAATGTAGCATATATAGTAGGTGGTGCAAATAACAGTAGTGACGTAAAAGATATGTGGAAGTTCGATGGAACAACATGGACACGTCTTCGCTACATTACCAACGATGATGATTTGGTAGAAAGTGGAGATAAGAGTTTCAACGACGACTATACAAGTATTGTTCGTAATGCCGGTATGGCTTTCGCAATGAACGGTAAAGGTTATATTGCACTTGGCTCAACAGCTTCTGGTACTTATCGTGCCAACTACTGGATTTATGATCCTACAACAGATCTTTGGAGCAACAACGACGGTGATGTAACAGACTTTGCAGGTTCTTCTCGTATTCTGCCTTGTACATTCATGAATGCTGCCGGTACTAGAGTATTTGTCACAACTGGTCAGAGCGGTTCAACAAGTTTCTTTGATGATACTTATGAATTCTCACCCAACGAATACAAAGAGAAATAATTCTTAGAGTACTATATATAATAAGGTAGGACGATGAGTTCTACCTTTTTTTGTGCTATCTTTTTAAAACTTTTATAGTTACAATAATAGTTTTGGCACGCTTTTCGCTATTTGTTATTTGCGTCCGATGAGGACAAGAATAATAAATAAATAATGTATAACATATAAACTTTAAAGAATTATGAACATTAAACCATTAGCAGACAGAGTATTGATTCTTCCTGCTCCTGCAGAAGAGAAAACAATCGGTGGTATCATTATTCCTGATACAGCAAAAGAGAAACCATTAAAAGGTAAAGTTGTTGCCGTAGGTCATGGTACAAAAGACGAGGAAATGGTTCTTAAAGAGAACGACGAAGTACTATATGGCAAGTATGCCGGTACAGAAGTTGAATTCGACGGAACAAAATATCTCATCATGCGCCAGTCGGATGTAGTAGCAATACTTCAGTAACAATCAATACACATTATTCTATTAATAGTAAAATATAAATAATTAAAGCAATCATGGCAAAAGAAATTAAATTCAATATCGACGCCCGCGACCAAATCAAAAAAGGAGTGGACGCTTTGGCTGACGCCGTAAAAGTAACACTTGGCCCGAAAGGCCGCAACGTTATCATCGAAAAGAAATTCGGTGCTCCTCATATCACTAAGGATGGTGTAACAGTTGCTAAAGAAATAGAACTTGCTGATGCATACCAGAATGTTGGTGCACAACTCGTTAAAGAAGTTGCTTCTAAGACTGGCGAAGACGCTGGTGATGGTACAACCACCGCAACAGTTCTTGCTCAGGCTATCGTTGCCGAAGGCTTGAAGAACGTTACAGCCGGTGCCAACCCAATGGATTTGAAACGTGGTATCGATAAAGCTGTTGCTAAAGTTGTAGAAAGCATCAAAGCTATCTCTGAAACAGTTGGCGACAACTACGATAAGATTGAGCAAGTTGCTACACTTTCTGCCAACAACGACTCTACAATTGGTAAACTCGTAGCCGACGCTATGAAGCAAGTCACCAAAGATGGTGTTATCACTATAGAAGAGAGTAAAGGTACCGATACTACAGTAGGTCATACAGAAGGTATGCAATTCGACCGTGGTTATCTGTCTCCTTACTTCGTAACAGATGCCGAGAAGATGCTCGTTGAAATGGAGAAGCCTTACATATTAATATATGATAAGAAGATCTCTAACTTGAAAGAGTTCTTACCTATCCTCGAACCAGCTGTTCAGACTGGTCGTCCACTTCTCGTTATCGCAGAAGATGTTGATAGCGAAGCACTCACCACATTGGTTGTCAATCGCCTACGTTCACAACTTAAGATTTGTGCAGTAAAAGCTCCTGGCTTCGGTGATCGTCGTAAAGAGATGCTCGAAGATATCGCTACATTGACAGGTGGTGTCGTAATCAGCGAAGAGAAAGGTTTGAAACTTGAACAAGCTACGCTTGAGATGCTTGGTACAGCAGAGAAAGTAACTATCACAAAAGATAATACCACTATATTGAATGGTAATGGTGACAAACAAGCCATCAAAGACCGTTGCGAACAAATCAAAGCTCAGATCAAAGAGACAAAGAGCGATTACGACCGCGACAAACTGAAAGAGCGTTTGGCTAAGTTGTCAGGTGGTGTTGCTGTTATCTACGTCGGTGCAGCTTCTGAAGTTGAGATGAAAGAGAAGAAAGACCGCGTTGACGATGCACTTTGTGCAACACGTGCTGCTATCGAAGAAGGTATCTGCCCGGGTGGTGGTGTAACATATATCCGCGCTGCAGAGAAACTCGAAGGTATGAAGGGTGACAATGCTGACGAAACAACTGGTATCGCAATTGTACGTCGTGCTATCGAAGAGCCACTTCGCCAGATTGTAGAAAACGCAGGTAAAGAAGGCGCTGTTGTTGTTCAGAAAGTTCGTGAAGGCAAAGCAGACTTTGGTTACAATGCTCACAAAGATGTTTATGAGAACTTGCATGCAGCAGGTGTCATCGACCCAGCCAAGGTTAATCGTGTAGCTCTTGAGAATGCCGCTTCTATCGCAGGAATGTTCCTGACAACAGAATGTGTCATTGTGGAGAAGAAAGAAGATAAACCAGAAATGCCAATGGGTAACCCAGGAATGGGTGGTATGGGCGGCATGATGTAATCTGAACATCATAGTTTGTACTAGAAAACTACCAAATATAAATAATGAAGGAGTTGGAATTTAGTTCCGACTCCTTTTTTTATTTCATTCTCCATAACCAATGATATTTCCAACTATATGACAGAATGTCGGTTTGAAGATTTGGCAGTCTACTTCAATAATATGAGACGGCGCAATATCAAGTTCTTATATTGCTTTTGCATGTTCTTAGGCAAAAAAGAATTATCGATCAGTTCGAACCATTTCGTGACAGTGTGACTAAATTTTTTAGCGATATTCTCAATCACTTTCTCTTCTATTCCCGAACCAGTAATAGATTTAATGAAATCGTTTTTAGTTATTTTCCGTTTCTTTCCATTTAGTGTCAATGCCAGTTCTTCGGTATCTTCGGGCATCACTAAAGTTGTAGACAGCATATCGTAGGCAGGAGTCAGTACATGTTCTCCCTTGGCTATATTGTACAACGAGAAATTCTTAAGGTGCATATCCGAATTACCTGTAATCCACGAGAAGACGACCACTTCCCAAAAGTTAATCAAATCGAGTTTAGGAGTGGTAGAATATTTATTTATCAACTTGGCAATCTGTTCATACGAACCCTTGTACTTATATTCGGTAAGGCGTTGCGACAACTGACACATATCTTCCATCGGCACTTTAGAGCCATCCTTGTTACGATCGATGCGACGTGTGATGTAGCACAACTCGCCATCAGCAAACCGGATAAGGCTATGCGGCACGACACAGATTTTAGCAGCCTCGGCAAGATGCATAGTCAAATCTTCCAATTCGGGTAACGAACGGTAAACATCTGTCTGAGGTTTCAAGATATATTTGCCCCAGAGTCCAACGATGGTCAATCTGTCAGGCTCATCCTGTCTTCCTTTATTGAGGTCGAGTGATAGTTTGGCCTGTACGCCCGTCAATGTCGTCTGACTACGCACCACTTCTTTAGCCAAATCCTTTATTTGCGAACGGACATATGGAAGCTGCGGAGCATCTTTTGTTCCGAAAAACTTTCGGGCACAAGCAGGATGAAAATCCTTCTGCCCCTCTTTCAGTTCCTTATAACAATATAAACATCTGCTCATAACCATTCTAGAGTTCTTCATTTTCGGGTATCACACTGACGGCACCGATGCAGTCGCGGCAGCAAGCCAGCAGCAACGACATTCTATCCCGTTGATTGATTTTCCAACTATGCTCGGCTATATTCAGCAGCCAGCCTTCGGGAATCAATCCATCGAAAAACGGGAATAATACAGTGTCATGATAAGGTTTGTCAGATAGAGGAAGAGTCAGACTTATAGCCTGAGAATGATCGGAATACAAAAAATCGGCATCATAGACAAAGGTAAAACCGTTTTCATCCTCAGTCAATACCCCCGCCTTATCGTTTTGAAGATATATATTGGCCCTTTTCATACATTACTATCTTTAGTGATTTCTATCGGTCCCACTTCCCTACCGAAAAGATTGAGCACCTGATTAATCTTATCCATACGAAGAGTCTGTTTGCCCTGTTCCAAATCGCGGACAAATCGAAGTCCAACACCCGACTTAGCTGCAAGGTCCACCTGAGTAAGATTAAACTTCTTGCGCATCTCTTTTACATATTTTACTAAAGTTGTATCGTTCATATTATACCCTTTCGGGTGCAAATATAATAAGTTTTATTCATTTTATACCTTTTTGGGTATAAATTTATTGAATTTTGTACTTATTATACCTTTTTGGGTATAATATTCTTTACCTTATTGCAGATAAATTTATGATATTGAATCAATCACTAAAGATTGAACAACGCATTGTAGCGTTCGGATATATAATCAGACAACGACTGATACAAAGATTTCAGTTGTTGCGAATCAACTTTTCCTTTCTTACGCCATGCCTCCAATATGGGCTGAGTATGACAGAAGATTTCTTCTTCCACAGGAGCGAGTTGTTGGATAATGCCATCGCCTTTCTTGTTAAATAGCACTTCCCAATGAAGGTATTTTTCTGTTCCGGTGCCTTGGTGATAGCTGAAGACACGGGCTTTGAGGGCATCCACCTTCTCACCAAGAGGTGTATTTTTCTCACCTGGTTCAGAAGAAATGAGCCGTGGCAATAACATATCGGCATCTTTCACCCAAACAGGATAGGCCACACTCACTGGAGGATAGCCCAAGACAGTCCACATCGTTGTCAGTTCGGCATTCTCTCCGGGCTTAACGCCTTCGACAACAACTACCGAAGCAGTAGAATGACGAGGTATAAAGTCTTGATCAGTGAACCAGCCGCTTGCTTCGGGTTCATTAAAACCACCTTTGCGTAAGTCGATGCCCAGCTGGGGATTGATGAATGAACGCGACAGCGAACCGAATATCCATGCCGGAGTAATGGCGTGTTGGGCCGCCTGCACTTGCAACAAAGCTTCTTCGTTACGATACCTCACATAGCCGGAGCCTTTATCTTTATCGCCCATGAAAGAGAAATTGGTACGTGCCACATATCCATTTGGAGCCACTTGAGGGTCGTTGGCATCATACATCTTATAGCTATGATAACCTATTTCGAACATCACTGCCCCACCCTTTGCATCAATCACTCCGATATTGGCTTCTATTCCACTCGGCTTGGCAATCGTATCAAGAAAATGTTGGAAATCGGCAACCGTAGCACAAACGGCTAGAGCTCTACAAAGTATCCTACCATTGCCCGGACCACGATCGTCATCGTTGATATCTTTCTCGATATTATAAGATTGGGTATTCATGATAGAGAATCCCGCACTATTAGTTCCCATCCATACCTCTGTAGGATGTTTCTTGATACTGTTCACAATACCAATGAAAGAATATCTTTCTCCTTTAAAATACTTCACACTATTCTGTAGATAGTCCGTATCACGGTTTTTCCATAGAAGCGGACGTCCATCGGGAGTAGCTCGGCCTGATACGACAGCAGATGTACAAGCAAAGCCTGCCGAAATATAGCATAAAGCAATGAGGAGTAAGAGTATTCGTTTCATCTTGTGCTACATATATAATATGAGTAAATGGTTTATCGCTGGGTATTGAGTGTGAACTGACGTTGGTCACCTGTATAGTCGGTGTTCTGTTGTCTCACTGTAACAGTAAAATCAGCTGTTCCGTCACGCAGATTACTATAGCCATAAACACTTGCAGTATAGCGGACTTTCTGACCCGGAAGTATCTTTTCTATCAATGCCGGATTAGATATACCGACACGTTTGGTAGAAACCTGGATTTCAGGATAAATGCCATAAACAGTCTTATCGCTATTGTTATACAATTCGAATATCAACTTGCAAAATTCGCCTGAACCGATAACGTGGTTATTGTTATCATCTACAAAACGGATGTTCTGAATCGTAATAGGCAGAGCCATGTTGTTCTGATAAGTTCTACTATTATTCTGATAGGTGCCATTGTTATTGCTATAGTTACCATTATCACGACCGTTGGCAGGTTCAGGATACGAATTATCTTGATTAGAATATCCCTGCTGCTGACTGTACTGCGACTGAGATTGCTGCTGATCATTATTCTTTGGAGTAGATATAGCATTACCGATAGCGGCACCAGCTATTGTACCTGCGATAGTCGAGATAGCCCATCCGGCATAATCATCAGAACTATTGCCGATGATAGAACCTACCATGTTACCAACCTGTGCACCTACCATGATAGCGCCAGGATTACCTTGCATTGTACCACATGCTGTGAGCGATGCACATAGACCTAAAATCAATAACTTTTTCATGTTTCGTATTGTTTATGCTTGTTACAAATATACTTGTTTTATTGTTTCGTCAATTAATTTTGACTTGATTTAACTTCTTTATCATGCTTTACACCCCAGCCGAAAAGAGCGAAATCACCTTTACAAGGATCATCATGCCATATTTCTTTCAGTGCATCGGTAATCTCCTTTGCCTTGCTGAGCGTGCTGCCTTCTTTATCCACCAGATGTAAATAAAGAGCCTGCTGCATCACATGAGTATCTACCGGAATGATAAGCCGACTTTTGTCCATCCATGTCCAAAGTCCCATATCAACTGGAGAATTGTCTCGCACCATCCATCGCAAAAACATATTCACCCGTTTACAGCAAGAATGAGTATCTTTTGGAATGAGATATTTAGTGGACGGGCAATCAGAAAAAGCTTCGACCAACGCATCGAGAGGATGCTTGCCTTCCAAAAATTTCTTTCGGGCATATTCGCCTATCGCCCCATATTCTGAGACTAGCCTATTAATAAGGTATAAGAAATGGCGCACATCGGCATACGAATAGAAACGATAGAACTTTTTATCTGATAGCGGGAAAGATTCTTCATATTGCTTCTCTACAATCCAACGAGTAGGCGAACTTCCAACCAGCGAACAGATATATTCTAGCTTTTCCAAAATCTTAGGGCGTTGACCAAATGCCAAAGTCGCAGCGATAAATGCCATAATCTCCACATCAGAAGGTAGAGAGAAGCGGTGCATAAACTGCGCCGGATCATCTTTCAAGAAATCTGCCGTCTCGTAAGTGTCGGCAAGATTCATCAACCGATGTTTCAATTCTTCTTTCATTATGTATGCAAAGATAGTTTATTTCGTCTGCTTTGTATTATTTATTATACAAAAGTGCTAAATTTGTATCCGAATTGAAGAATATAGAAGATGAATAGAATAACGCTTGAGGCTCCACAACATATTGATGCAGATATATTACTACCTGCTTCAAAGAGTATCTGCAACCGAGTATTAATCATTAATGCCCTTGCCGGCAAGCAACAGATGTTGTCCAATCTGTCGGACTGTGACGATACACGAGTAATGATTGAAGCACTCCGCGACATGCCCTCGACCATCAATATCGGTGCTGCCGGAACGGCCATGCGTTTTCTCACCGCTTATCTCAGCACACATTCTTCAGAGCATATCATCACCGGCTCAGAACGGATGCAGCATCGCCCTATCGGAATATTGGTAGAAGCGCTCCGTAGTCTCGGCGCACGCATCAATTACGAAAAAGAAGTGGGCTTCCCTCCCCTACATATTAATGGTACCACACTCGAAGGAGGAAAAGTAACGATGAAAGGCAGTGTCAGTTCGCAATATATCTCGGCCCTGCTGCTCATTGCCCCATCGTTGAAACAGGGACTGTCATTGCAACTCATCGATCATATCATCTCTCGCTCGTACATCAACATGACACTCAACCTGATGAGAGAGTTCGGCGCTCAAGCCGAATGGAAGAGCGATGATCTTATCGTGGTAGAGCCCACCGGCTACAACAGCAGGCCCTATACAGTAGAGAGCGACTGGAGCGCCTCTTCATACTGGTACGAAATGATAGCTCTATGTTCCGAAGCATCGGTAAGGCTCACCCATCTCCACCGTGATAGTTTCCAAGGCGATAGCCGCGTGGCCTCGGTATTCGAGAGACTTGGTGTGCATACCCGCTATACTGCCGACGGCGTAGCACTGAACAAGACGAACAACAAGGTAGACTTTTTCGAAGACGACTTCTCTGATATTCCCGACTTGGCACAAACAGTTGTCGTTGCTTGCGCCCTGCTCGAAACACCATTCCGCATCACCGGACTTCAAACCTTAAAGATAAAAGAGACCGACCGCATAGAAGCACTGAAGTGCGAGCTCCACAAACTAGGATACATCCTCCAAGACGAAGCCGAAGGCAGCATCCTGACTTGGGAAGGAACACACTGTGCACCACAGCCATCACCATCAATTTCTACCTACGACGACCATCGCATGGCCATGGCATTCGCCCCAGCCGCACTGAAATTCAATCAACTCCAGATAGAGAACCCCGAAGTCGTCAACAAATCATACGTAGGCTATTGGGATGATATAAAGAAGGCTGGATTCACACAGGCACTGATTTAATAAAAATAAATTATCCATCACTTTGCCACTGCACCCCCACGCAGTAAATTACTGGTATCCACTATCTTATCTGTGCACTTATTACACCGCCAGAGAAATGAGTACTCGAAATCGGGTTCAGAGTACCCCATAAGTATGTATTTAACAATTACCCTTTACTTAGACCGTTTCTAATCTATCGTGAGTTCGATGTATTTTAATTAGTTGAATAATAGGTAAAAGCGATATT
>DAIUBN010000025.1:0-21545 GCA_036846645.1 Bacteroidaceae bacterium
GTTCTTGTAATCGAGCATCTTAAAGAAAATCTGGCTCGAGATGTTGTATGGATAGTTTCCGGTGAGAACAAAAGGCTGTCCGTCAAAGAGCTTGTTCAAATCCATCTTCAAAAAATCTTCTTCGAGAATATTATCTGTTAAGGAAGGAAATGCCTGCAGCAAATAGCTGACAGATTCATAATCTATCTCTACCACTTTGACTGGACGATGTTTATCTACAAGATACTGAGTGAGTACTCCCATACCGGGTCCGACCTCCAAAATAGGAATATCGGGAGTTGCATCTACGGTATCGGCAATACGTTGAGCGATACTTTGGTCTTTTAAAAAATGCTGACCAAGAAACTTTTTAGGCCTTACTGTCTTCATAATCACAAACAAATAACTACTTTTGCATCCGACAAAGGTAATTGTTTTAATGAAGAAAGATGATTTTAGCATAAAGAAACTGACGAAAAAGACTCTAAAAATTGTTTTACCGCTCTTATTGGGAGGCCTTATACTCTTTTGGGTTTATCGGGATTTTGATTTCGAGAAGGCTAAACAAGTGTTTCTTCATGGTGTGAACTGGTGGTGGATGCTCGCTTCGCTTTTCTTTGGCGTGATGAGTCATGTCTTTCGTGGATGGCGTTGGAAACAAACATTGGAACCTCTTGATGAACACCCCAAATTGTCGACTTGTGTATATTCGATATTCATTTCTTACGCTACCAATCTGATATTGCCCAGAGTGGGAGAGGTGTCTCGTTGCGGTGTACTTAAAAAATACGAAAACGTTTCTTTCTCGAAGTCGCTAGGAACTGTAGTTACTGAAAGAATTATCGACTCTCTGGTCTCGATGGCTATTGCCGGTATCACTTTTCTGCTGCAAGCCAATATCTTTTTGAAGTTCTTCGAGAACACCGGAACAAAATTTCCTTCGATAGCTCAATTATTTACTTCTGTTGAGTTCTACATTATTTTGTTTTGTTCAATAGGAGTATTTATATTAATGTATTATCTGATACGAACCTTGTCTTTCTTCGAAAAAGTAAAAGGCGTAGTTATCAATATCTGGTCAGGTATCATATCGCTGAGGCGGGTGCACAACTTGCCGCTATTTGTTTTATATACCATATTAATATGGGGATGCTATTTCCTTCATTTTTATCTCACGTTCTATTGTTTCACTTTCACTTCGGGGCTGAGCTTGGCTGCGGCTATGGTGCTTTTCGTTGGTGGAACGTTTGCTGTGATAGTGCCTACTCCTAACGGTGCTGGTCCTTGGCACTTTGCCATTATCACCATGATGGTACTTTATGGTATTAATGCTACCGATGCTGGGATATTTGCTTTAATAGTGCACAGCATCCAGACACTGTTGGTTATTGTTTGTGGTGTATATGGTATGATAGCTGTGGGTGGCAAAAAGGCCTCTAACTCAAATAATAAATAAAGCGATAGTAAATTTTCAGTTTTTATACTTATCTTTGCCATTCGCAAAGAAAATAACAGATTTATATAGTGATTTCAGTAGAGAATTTGAAGGTGGAGTTTAATGCAACCGCATTGTTTGCAGATGTAAACTTCGTCATTAATAAAAAAGATCGCATCGCTCTTGTCGGAAAAAACGGTGCGGGAAAGAGTACGATGCTCAAAATAATAGCCGGACTACAGAGTCCGACAAGCGGCACCGTTTCTATCCCTAAAGACACAACGATAGGATACCTTCCACAGGTGATGCTTTTCAAGGATAATCGTACAGTAAAAGAAGAAGTAAAAGAAGCTTTCGATCATATCACCGATATGTTGCAGCAACTCGAGGTCTTGAAAAAAGAAATGGCTGAGCGTACCGATTACGAAAGTGAATCTTATATCGAACTGCTCAATAGATTTACTCATCTCGACGAGCAATACCGTATGTTGGGAGGAATGAACTACGAGGCGGAAATAGATCGTACATTGTTGGGACTGGGTTTCGAACGTAGTGATTTTGACCGGCAGACATCTGAATTCTCTGGCGGTTGGAGAATGAGAATAGAATTGGCGAAACTGTTGTTGAAGAAACCCGAGGTGTTGCTACTTGATGAGCCGACCAACCACCTTGATATAGATAGTATTCAATGGCTAGAGTCATTCTTGGCTAGCAGCTCGAATGCTGTAATGCTGGTGAGCCACGACAGAGCTTTCTTGAACAATGTATCGAATCGGACAATAGAAATTAATTGTAGAAAGATATACGACTACAAAGTGAAGTACGACGAGTTCGTCACGATAAGGAAGGAACGTCGTGAACAGCAGCTCAGGGCATACGAGAATCAACAAAAGATGATTGAAGATACCGAAGACTTCATCAGACGGTTCAGGTATAAGCCTACAAAAGCTGTTCAGGTGCAAAGCAGAATTAAGCAATTGGAGAAGATCGAACTTATCGAAGTCGATGAAGTGGATAATTCGGCATTGCATCTAAAATTTCCGCCTTCTATAAGAAGTGGCAATTATCCGGTCATCTGCGAAGATGTGAGAAAAGTATACGGCGATCATGAAATATTTCGAGACGTCAATTTCACTATTAATAGAGGAGAGAAAGTGGCTTTCGTCGGACGAAACGGTGAAGGAAAGTCAACCTTGGTAAAATGCATTATGGAAGAGATCCCTTTTGAAGGCAAGCTCACTATTGGTCATAACATCCAAATTGGATATTTCGCTCAGAATCAAGCGCAGATGCTCGACGGAGAAATAACAGTATTTGAGACAATAGATAATGTAGCAACAGGAGATATCAGGTTGAAAATTCGTGATATTCTTGGCGCTTTCATGTTTGGTGGTGAAGCATCTGATAAGAAAGTGAAAGTGTTGTCGGGTGGAGAACGAACTCGTCTGGCGATGATTAAACTGTTATTGGAGCCGGTGAATTTTCTTATTCTTGATGAGCCTACCAACCATTTGGATATGCCCTCTAAAGATGTATTGAAAGAAGCTATTAAAGATTTTGATGGTACAGCTATCATAGTAAGCCACGACCGTGACTTTCTAGATGGACTTGTGACAAAGGTTTATGAGTTTGGCGGCGGAAAAGTAAAAGAACATCTTTGTGGCATTTATGATTTCCTGAGAGAAAGAAATATTGAAACCCTATCAGAATTGCAGCAAAAGAATATCGAAGAAAAGTCTACATCAGAAGATAAAACTGATACCGAAACTGCCGTCTCCGAGAATAAACTATCCTACGAAGCTCAAAAAGAGTTCAACCGTAAGAAAAAGAAATTAGAGAAACAGATTAAAGAGTACGAGGACGAAATAAGCCAGCTGGATGCTGCCATTAAAATATTGGAAGAGAAAATGGCAACTGTAGAAGGCTCGACCGATATGTCTCTCTACGAGAAACACGGTAAACTTAAGAAACAATCGGAAGATGCGATGGAAGGATGGGAAAAGTCTTCCAACGAATTAGCGGAATTAGAGTAACCATTTAAATATTTTATGCCTATGAAACTACTTAATTTTTTGCCCCTCGGGGTTGCATGTATGATGTCTCTTGGTACGAACACTGCCATCGGACAGACGTTAAACATTGGAATTAATATGACGAATTTGGATAAATCGGTAAAACCCGGAACCGATTTCTATCAGTATGCCTGCGGAGGATGGATGAAACAACATCCATTGACAGCAGAATATGCTCGCTTCGGCTCTTTTGATATGCTTGCCGAAAATAACAAGGCCCAATTGAAAGGCTTGATATTAAAATTGGCAGAGAACAAAAACAATGCTCCTGGCAGTTTGGCACAAAAGATTGGCGACATCTATAATATGGCAATGGATAGTGTGAAACTCAATAAAGACGGTGCTGCACCATTGAAAGAAGATCTTGCTAAAGTTTCTTCTATTACTTCGAGAGCACAGCTTTATAGCCTATTGGGTGAAATGTTTCATACTTCGGCTCCTTTCTTTTCATTCTATGTCGCTGCCGACGATAAAGATAGTAAATCAAACCTCTTGACATTTGTTCAAGGTGGACTTTCACTCGGAGAGAGAGACTATTACCTCGAACAAAATGCCAAGATGAAAGAAATACGTGCCAAGTATATGAAGTTCATCGTCAAGATGTTCAAATTGGCGGGATATGACAATGTTACGGCTCAAAATGCTTCTAAATATATAATGAGCATCGAAACAAGGTTGGCCAAAGCAGGTCGTACGCAAGAAGCTTTGCGCGATCCTTATAAGAACTACAACAAAATGACGGTAGATCAGGCAAGAGCTAAATGGCCGACATTTGGATGGAATGCCTTCATCGATAAAGCCAACCTCTCTGCTGCTAAATATATTAATGTAGGGCAGCCCGAATCTTTTACTCAGGTGGCAAAGATCTTGGCAACAGCTCCTCTTAAACAGCTCATAGCTTATCTGAGATGGGAGGTGATTAATGGTGGTGCCTCTAGTTTGAGTGATAATTTTGTAGAAACACAATTTGACTTCTATGGCCGTACAATGTCTGGACGTCAGCAGAACAAACCTCGTTGGAAACTCGCTGTAGGTGCAGTAGATGGATCACTAGGCGAAGCTGTTGGTAAGATGTATGTAGAAGAATATTTCCCTGCTGCATCCAAAGAACGTATGCTGCAATTGGTGAAGAATCTTCAGACATCACTAGCACAACGTATTCAAGGCCTGACATGGATGAGTGAGACAACAAAGCAGAAAGCTCAAGAAAAACTGGCTGCTTTTCGTATCAAAGTGGGATATCCTGATAAATGGAAGGATTATTCGAAACTAGATATCAAGAACGATTCGTACTATGCCAACATGAAACGTGCTTCGGAATGGGAATATAATGAAATGATAGAGAAATTGGGCAAACCTGTTGATCCCGACGAATGGCAGATGACACCCCAAACTGTTAATGCCTATTATAATCCGACAACCAACGAAATATGCTTCCCTGCCGGTATTCTTCAATATCCTTTCTTTGATATGAAAGCCGACGATGCTTTCAACTATGGTGCGATTGGCGTTGTTATCGGTCATGAGATGACTCATGGATTTGATGACCAAGGCCGTCAGTATGACAAAAATGGTAATTTGAAAGATTGGTGGACAGCAGAGGATGCAAAGAATTTTGAAGAGCGCGCCAAAGTAATGGCAGATTTCTTTAGTAATATAACAGTTGCTCCTGGACTGAAAGCTAATGGAAAATTGACATTAGGAGAAAATATTGCCGACCATGGAGGTTTGCAAGTAGCTTTCAATGCATTCAAGAATGCTACTAAAGCTGCTCCTCTATCAACCGAAGAAGGACTTACTCCCGAACAACGTTTCTTCTTGGCTTACGCCAATGTTTGGGCAAACAATATTCGTCAGGAAGAAATATTGAATAGAACGAAGACAGATCCTCACTCTTTAGGTAAATGGCGTGTCGACGGAGCACTTCCACAAATTGGTGCTTGGTATGAAGCTTTTGGAATTAAAGCTTCTGATCCTATGTATTTACCTGCCGAAAAGAGAGTTTCTATCTGGTAGATTCATTCTTATTATAAATTCGCCCGCAAAAAATGATTATCGAATAAACAATTATTCGTAACTTTGCGGGCGAAATATATTAATTAGTATAGAAAATGTCAGAGCCCAAGAAAATTAAAACCGCACTCATCTCCGTTTTTCATAAAGACGGATTGGACGAAATCGTTGATAAACTTCACGCAGACGGCGTCGAGTTCCTGTCGACAGGTGGTACACGCAAGTTTATTGAATCAAGAGGTTATCAGTGTAAAGCTGTAGAGGATCTTACTACTTACCCTTCTATTCTAGGAGGACGAGTAAAGACATTGCATCCGAAAGTGTTCGGAGGTATACTTTGTCGTCGTGACGTCGAGGAAGACCAAAAGCAAATCGCGCAGTATGAGATTCCAGAAATCGATTTAGTGATAGTAGATCTCTATCCTTTTGAAGAAACAGTCGCTTCGGGCGCTGCAGAACAAGATATTATTGAGAAAATAGATATAGGTGGCATTTCTCTTATTCGTGCTGCTGCCAAAAACTTTAAAGATGTGGTTATCGTTGCTTCCAAAGATCAGTACAAACCTCTTTTGGATATGCTGAATGAGCATGGAGCTACATCTACTATTGAAGAACGTCGCTGGTTTGCAAAAGAAGCATTCGGCGTATCTTCTTATTATGATACTCACATCTTCAATTATTTTGATGGTGAAGAGCATACTGCATTCAGATGTGCTTTCAATAATCAGAAAATGTTGCGCTATGGTGAGAATCCTCATCAAAAGGGTTTCTTCTTTGGTGATTTGGATGCTATTTTCGACCAGATTCATGGTAAAGAGATTTCTTATAACAACCTGACTGATATCAATGCTGCTCTAGAATTGATTGATGAATTTGAAGAAACAACATTCGCTATACTGAAACACAACAATGCTTGTGGCATCGCTTCTCGTCCAACAGTTGTTGACGCATGGAAAGATGCTTTGGCTGGCGACCCCGTTTCGGCTTTCGGTGGCGTATTGGTGACCAATGCTCCTATCGATAAAGAAGCTGCAGAAGAAATAGGAAAGATATTCTTCGAAGTGATTATTGCTCCCGACTATGATGTTGATGCCCTTGATATTCTGACTCAGAAGAAAAACCGCATTATATTAGTTCGTAAAGAGGGTAAATTCCCGAAAATACAATATCGTTCATTGCTCAACGGTGTTCAGTATCAGGAGAGAGACTTGGATATCGAAACAAAATCTGATTTGACTGTCGTTACTGAGAAAGCTCCTACCGATGCAGAGATCGATGATATGCTATTTGCTAATAAGATAGTAAAGAATAGTAAATCGAATTCTATCGTTTTGGCAAAAGGTAGACAGCTGCTGGCTAGTGGTGTTGGACAGACTTCACGTGTTGATGCATTGAAGCAGGCTATCGAGAAGGCTAAAAACTTTGGATTCGACCTTCATGGTGCTGTGATGGCATCAGATGCTTTCTTCCCCTTCCCCGACTGTGTAGAGATAGCCGATAACGAAGGTATCACTGCAGTTATTCAGCCTGGAGGTTCTATAAAAGACCAATTGTCGTTCGATTACTGCAATGACCATGGTTTAGCAATGGTGACTACAGGTATCAGACATTTCAAACATTAATATATTAAAGTAGATACTAATTTATAAAAAGATATGGGATTATTTTCTTTCACACAGGAAATAGCGATGGACTTGGGAACAGCCAACACTGTCATCATCAGCGGAGGTAAGATTGTTGTCGATGAGCCATCAGTTGTTGCTCTTGATCGCCGTACAGATAAAATGATTGCTGTTGGTGATAAAGCTAAGATGATGCACGAAAAGACGAACGAAAATATTCGCACTATTCGTCCCCTTCGTGATGGCGTGATAGCCGACTTCTTTGCCTGCGAACAAATGATGCGCGGATTGATTAAACAGGTCAACACGCGTCATCATCTTTTTTCTCCGTCACTCAGAATGGTCATCGGTGTACCATCTGGTAGTACTGAAGTAGAACTTCGTGCTGTCCGCGACTCAGCAGAACATGCCGGCGGTCGTGATGTTTATTTGATTTTCGAACCTATGGCAGCTGCAATAGGTATTGGAATCGATGTTGAGGCACCAGAAGGCAATATGATTGTTGATATAGGTGGTGGCTCTACCGAAATTGCCATAATCTCATTGGGTGGTATCGTTACTAATAATTCTATCCGTATCGCCGGTGATGACCTCACTGCTGATATCCAAGAATATATGAGTCGTCAGCACAATGTGAAAGTCAGCGAACGTATGGCAGAACGTATCAAGATTAATGTAGGTGCTGCTCTTACCGAACTCGGTGATGATGCTCCAGAAGATTATATAGTCCATGGTCCTAACAGAATCACAGCACTTCCAATGGAAGTACCTGTTTGCTATCAGGAAGTGGCTCATTGCTTGGAGAAATCTGTAGCCAAGATAGAAACTGCCGTACTGAATGCATTGGAGAATACACCTCCAGAACTTTATGCCGATATTGTTCGCAACGGTATTTATCTTGCCGGTGGTGGAGCTCTCCTTCGCGGTCTTGACAAACGTTTGACAGATAAAATTAATATTCCATTCCATATTGCAGAAGATCCTTTGCACGCTGTAGCAAAAGGTACAGGTGTCGCATTGAAGAATGTTGATCGTTTCTCTTTCCTTATGCGATAAGACTTAAATTTGAAAATGATATAAGTGAGATATGCGGAATTTACTGAATTTTCTCATCAAATATAACTATTGGCTTCTATTCTTAGCATTAGAAGCCTTAAGTTTTATTTTGCTATTCCGCTATAACCAGTATCAAGAGAGTTACTTTTTTAATTCTGCTAATGCTGTGACCGGCAAGATATACGAAATATCTGGCGGTATACAGTCTTATTTCCATCTGAAGTCGGTCAATCGAGATTTGCTCGACCGAAATATGGAGCTTGAAACGAAGATTAATAATCTGGAGAAGGCACTCAGAGCGCATCAGACAGATTCACTTGAAATTTTAAGTATCGAGCGTCTGCCACAAGGCAGCTATTCTCTTTATAAGGCGAATGTTATCAACAACAGTTTGAATTTAAATGATAACTACATCACACTCGACGAAGGTTGGGAAGCTGGTATTCGTCCTGATATGGGTGTTGTAGATGCCAATGGTGTAGTAGGTATTGTCTACGAAACGAGTAGAAACTATTCTACTGTTATATCGTTGCTGAATAGTCGTTCCAATATTAGTTGTAAGATTGTTGGTAGCAACTACTTTGGTACATTGCGGTGGGATCATGCTGATGCTCAGCATGCCTATCTCGAAGATTTGCCTCGTCATGCACAGTTCAACTTGGGCGATACTGTTGTGACGAGTGGTTATTCTTCTGTATTCCCTGCTGGTATTATGGTAGGTACTGTCGATGATATGGGCGATTCGCAAAATGGACTATCTTATTTATTGAAGATTAAGCTGGCTACAGATTTTGGTAGAATAAGCGATGTGAGAGTTATTGCCCGAAAGGGTTATCAACAGCAAAAAGCATTAGAGCAAAAGAGCATCATAACAAATGAATGATTGGGTTAAAAAAATAGGTTGGGCACTTGGATTGGTGTTGCTACAAGTCCTTATATTGAACAATGTTCATATCGGCGGACTTGCTACACCTTTCTTATATACTTACTTTGTACTCAAACTAAGTTCTGATACTCCTCGCAATCAGCAGATGCTTTGGGCTTTTGGTATTGGTCTTGTCATCGATATCTTCAATAATACTATCGGTATGAATGCTTCTGCATTTGTTTTGATGGCCTTTGTAAGGCCAACTTTCTTACGGTTGTTCACCCCTCGCGATACTTACGATAGCTTTATCCCATCAAAAAAGGTGATGGGCTCGGCATCGTTTATGCGTTATTTAGTTGTCTGTGTTTTAATTCATCATGTAGCATTACTGTCAATAGAATCTTTCTCGTTCATATCATTCGGAATGTTGTGCCTGAGAATCTTATTGAGCACTGTATTGACGATTATTTGTATTGTTGCTATAGAATGGTTTAGGAAATAAGTATGTCGAAAGATTACACTTTTGAGAAAAGAAGATTAGTGATAGGAAGCATTGCTATAATAATAGTGCTTGTCTATATCTTTCGTTTGCTTTCTCTTCAAGTTCTGACAGATGATTACAAACGTTATGCAGCCAATAATGCATTCGTCAATGAAATTCAATACCCTGCTCGTGGCTCGATAATGGACAGACATCGCCAATTGTTGGTTTATAACCAATTGGCATACGATATCACTGTTGTGCCCCACGAAATGGAGGATAATCTTGATACTCTTGATCTTTGCCAGACTCTTGGCATCACTAAAGAACTCTTCATACAACGAATGACGGATATGCAGGATTTAGGAAAGAATCCTGGATATTCGAAATATACAAGTCAGGTATTCTTAACTCAGATTACCGACAAGGAGATTTCGCCATTTCGTGAGAAGCTCTTCAAGTTTCATGGATTTAATATTCAAGAACGTTCTATACGTCAATATTCTTGTACGGCAGGTGGACAGATTCTCGGTGATATTGGTGAGGTTTCTCCTGCAAATCTTGAAGAAGATACTTATTACAACCGTGGTGACTATATCGGCAAACAAGGTATTGAGAAGTCTTACGAAAAATATCTTAGAGGATATAAAGGTGTGAAGATTCTTCTTCGTGATGCCCATGGTAGGATTAAAGGATCTTATCAGAATGGTAAATACGACCACAATGCTGTGCCGGGAAGAAACTTGGTGCTGAGTATAGACCTTAAGCTACAACAATTGGGCGAAAGGCTGATGCGAAACAAGATTGGTAGTATCGTTGCCATCGAACCTTCAACGGGAGAAATATTGTGTATGATATCAGCTCCTTCTTACAATCCTCAGATGTTGGTCGGCCGAATGAGAGGAAAGAATCAGCATGCACTTCAGAAAGATTGGCGCAAACCTCTTCTCAATCGTGCTATAATGGGTGTATATCCTCCGGGTTCTACTTTCAAGGCAGCTCAGGCTTTGGCTTGTTTGCAAGAAGGTATCATCAATCCAGGAACATCTTTTGCTTGCCATCATGGCTTCTTTTATGCCGGACGTCATTTGGGTTGTCATGGACATCCATCGCCATTACCATTGATTCCAGCCATCGGTACATCTTGCAACACTTATTTTTGTATGAGCTTCAGAGCCTTTATAGATAGTAGGAAGTTCAGATCGCACGATGAATCTATGACAATATGGAAAAACCACATGGTCAATATGGGATTTGGTTATAAACTTGGTACCGACCTCCCGGGCGAAAAGCGCGGTATGATACCTAATGCCAAATATTATGATAAGGCTTACCGTGGTCATTGGAATGGATATACCATTATCAGTGATGCTATCGGGCAGGGTGAAATATTGGCTACTCCTTTGCAAATAGCCAATCTGGCTGCAACAATTGCCAATAGAGGTTATTTTATCACGCCGCATATTGTTCGTCATATTCAAGGAACCAAACTTGATCCAAAATATTATGAGAAACGATATACGGGAATTGATAGAAGATACTATCAAGATGTAGTATTGGGCATGAGAGCAGCTTTCACTACAGGAATGGGAACTTGTAAATCGGGCAATATCCCCGGTGTTGAACTATGTGGTAAAACGGGTACGGCTCAGAACCATGGCATCGACCACTCTGCTTTTATGGGATTCGGCCCTAAAGAGAATCCTAAAATTGCTATCTTGGTATATGTTGAGAATGGTGGCTGGGGAGCTGACTTCGGTGTGCCTATCGGTTCGCTGATGATGGAGCAGTTTATTAATGGAAAGCTTTCGGAAAGCAGTGAGAAACGCGCCGAAGCGATGAGTAATAAAGTTATTTCTTATGGATACCAGGAGCGTTAGTGTTTGGAAAAAATTGGATTGGTGGACACTCGTCATCGTCGTCACTCTGCTTGTTGCGGGGTGGTTCAGTGTGTGTGGTGCCAGTTTCGACTTCGATAAGACCAACTTCTTCGATTTCTCTACTCGTGCCGGTAAAGAGTTCGTTTGGATAATTTGCTCTTTTGCAATCGGCTTTGTCATCCTTATGCTTGATGATAGTCTCTATGATATCTTCGCCTTCCTGATATATGCGGGCCTTATGGGTTTGCTGTTTATTACTATTTTTATTGCCCCCGATGTGAAAGGTTCGCATTCATGGCTTGTATTAGGCCCTGTCAGTCTGCAACCTGCAGAGTTTGCTAAGTTTGCCACGGCATTGATGCTCGCCAAATATATGAGTTCATACTCTTTCAATATCAAGAGGAATAACTGTCGGCTCACATTGGCTGCTATTATTCTTACCCCGATGCTGCTGATTATTGGAGAACGTGAAACGGGCTCGGCACTCGTTTATATTGCTTTCTTCCTGATGCTTTATCGCGAAGGAATGCCTGGCGCAGTGCTCTACAGTGGCTTTTGTGCCGTTGTTTATTTCATTGTCGGCATTCGGTTTGGGGCAGAGATGATGGGCGATGGAATTACACCGATAGGAGAGTTTGTAGTACTACTATTTATTATTGTGTCGGCGGCAGGAATGGTTTATGTCTATACTCAGTCGCACATCAAAGCCCGTAACATCGTGATGTTCCCGATTTTGATAGTAGCCATTGCATACGTCGTTTCTTATTTTATCATACCTTTCAATGTTGTCTATGTAGAATGGATTGTCTGTTTTGCTACGATAGGCTATCTCGTTTATCTTTGGATTTACGATAGAAGTATATCCTACTTACTTATTGCCATATTTACCGCTTGTTCCATCGGCTTTTTGTATTCATCCAATTATGTATTCAATAATATTTTGGAGCCTCATCAACAAGTACGTATCAAGGTGGTGTTGGGTATGGAAGAAGATCTTACCGGAGCTGGATACAATGTCAATCAATCAAAAATAGCAATTGGATCGGGTGGACTCTTGGGCAAAGGATTCCTCAAAGGTACACAGACCAAGTTGAAATACGTTCCCGAACAAGATACCGACTTTATTTATTGTACCGTTGGAGAAGAACAAGGATTCGTCGGTTCATCGTTGGTACTCCTTCTCTTCCTCACCCTAATATTGAGGCTTATCTATCTGTCCGAACGACAATCTTCCACCTTTGGGAGGGTCTATGGTTATTCGGTCGTCAGTATCTTCCTATTCCATATTTTTATTAATATCGGTATGGTGCTGGGAGTCACTCCCGTTATCGGTATCCCGCTGCCTTTCTTCAGTTACGGCGGTTCCTCGCTATGGGGATTCACTATACTACTCTTCATCTTCCTTAGAATTGATGCAGGCAGGTAGCTGAAAATATTTCTCTTCTTATTGGACAATGAATATATTTCACTACATTTGTGGTGATTATACCGCCTTACACTGATGAATACAAACACAAGTGATACTTTCTCTCAAATTTATACGACGTATTTCAAGAGGGCATATTTCTTTGTTAAATCATTTGTTCATGATGATATGGTAGCCGAAGATATTACCTCCGAAGCACTTATTAAATTATGGGAAATGATGAAATCCGAAGAAGTCAGGCGCATTGACGTTTTACTTTTCACCATTCTCAGAGCTAAATCATTAGATTATTTAAGGCACGAAGAAATAAAGCGAAATGCAATTTCTACGTTAACCGACTGGCATAATAGAGAGCTTACTATGCAACTCAATTCTTTGGACGCTTTCAACCCTGAAGAAATATTCTCTGATGAACTGCGAAATATTATTCAAGACACATTGAATCAATTGTCCAAGAAAACGCAGCAAGTATTTATGATGAGCAGGGTAGAGGGTAAATCCAATCAGGAAATTGCCGACCAATTAAATATCTCTGTCAAATGTGTAGAATATCATATTACTAAAGCACTCAAGATATTTAAAGTATCACTCCGCGAGTATCTGCCATTACTTCACTTCCTCTTGTTTATCTAATCTAGCCTTTTTAAAGTTATCTGATTTGAGTAGAAGATTCAAAAAAGGTGAATTATAGTACTTCCTATTTACTTCTCCTTGAGCTAAACTTCGTCGGATAAAGAAGAATACTTTATTCCATAAGGTAATAAAATATGTCGCATCAAGATGAATTCTATAAATTAAGCTTGTATTTTAATAAATAAAGGTTTAGTTTTATTAAATATAAGCTTTATTTTAATAAATACAAGTTTGATTTATAGAACTTATAATCATCTTTCAACTTTTATTCCATGTAGAGTTGGATTTCTTTTATCGACAATAAGAAAATAATTAAAAAACTTTTTAGGGTTTTTGCAATGTTATTCGTCTTTATCTGAAATTATCGAAAAACTATGGATTCAAGATTGCTGGAGAAATACATATTGGGCAACACCAATGAAGAAGAAAGCAAGCAGGCACTAGAATGGATAGAGCAAAGCGAGGCTAACAAGCAAGAATATCTGGCTCAGCGCAAACTATATCTCATCTCGTTGTGTCGTAGCGATGTTCTGCTCGAAGGGAAGAGCCGCTCTGGTTTCAGACTTTCGATAGCGAGAGAATTTTTGAAAATTGCAGCGGTCCTGTTTATTGGTATATTGGGTACTTATCTTTATCTCAACTATTGTAATGACGAGAAGGGAAAAGAGACTATGCAATGTTTTTATACTCCTCCTGGTCAAAGAGCGGAATTAAGTCTTGAGGACGGAACGCATATATGGCTTAATGCTAATTCGAAAATAGTATATCCTACGAGATTTAATAAAGAATGCAGAAATGTGAGACTCACAGGTGAAGCGTTTTTCAAAGTAAAGCACGATGCCAACCGTCCATTCGTTGTTACTGCCAATTGTTATCAAATTCAGGTGAAAGGTACCGAATTCAATGTCTTTGCCTACGGTAAGAAAGATTGCGAAGTCGATTTGGTAAGAGGCTCTGTATGTGTGACTACTCCTAATAAATTGACGGCCAATCTGTGCCCAGGCGAACGTTTATACAATAAAAACGGACGAATTGTCAAAGGCAAGATATTAGATTCTGATTATTTCAGATGGCGTGATGGAATGATTAGTTTCGATGGTGTCACTATTGAAACGATGGTAGAGAAGTTGAAACTATACTACGGCGTAAATATCAGAATTGCTGATAATAGAGTGAAACGTTATCGATATACCGGGAAGTTTTGGACGAGCGATGGTATAGAACAAGTATTGAAAGTATTGCAGTTGGATCGCAAACTCAACTATAAAAAGGAGAGTGACGAGAATTCATATATTATATACTAACCTTTAAAATGTATTGCCAATGAAGTAGAACCCATGCTAACCTAATCAAAAAGCGAGATGATGTTGCAGCATCATCCCGCCCATCATCAACGTTAAGTTGAATCAATCGTTTAATCTTAAGTTATAAACTCAAAATTTCAGTGCAAATATATGGAAAATAATTTGAACCCCTGCTGTGTGGCAGGACTTAAAATGTTAAGGAGGATTATGAGACTCACTATTATTGCTCTGTTTGTATTCATTAGTACGGCTTTCGCTACCGAATCTTATTCGCAAGCCAAACGTATAACAGTCGTTTCTAATAATATTACTCTGAAGAATGTTATTAAACAAATCGAAAATCAGACCGATTACTTATTTGTTTATAATGTAAGCGATATTAATTTAAACAAAAATATCCGAATCAATGCTCGCAACCAATCGGTAGCGTCTGTATTAAATGAGATATTCGCAAGCACAAACATTCAATATGCTATGGAAGGCAAGAATATCTTGCTGAGAAAAGAAGAAAACAGGCGACATGATGCCGCTCAACAAAGTCAACAGAGCATTAAAAAGATATCCGGAAAGGTAGTCGATGCCAAAGGAGATCCCATTATCGGTGCTTCTGTAGTAACCAAGAATAATCAGAACAACGGTGTCGCTACAGATATTAATGGACATTTCACAATTGCTGCCAACCCTGGAACAACCTTGCTCGTGTCTTATATCGGTTATCAACCTACATCAATACTAGTAAAACAGGGAGAATCGTTTTATACTATAATAATTAATGAGAATGTGAAAGAACTTGATGAAGTTCTTGTCGTTGCATTCGGTAAAATGAAAAAAGAGGCATTCACTGGTTCTGCGGGAGTGATGAAAGCCGACGAACTTCAGAAAGTACAAGTGACTAATGCTGCTGATGCATTGGCAGGACGAGTAGCTGGTGTTCAGCTTAACAACTCTTCTAGCCAGTTCGGCAGCTCTCCATCTATAACAATTCGTGGCTTTAGTTCTATCTCGGCAGATACTAGCCCTTTGATTGTTGTTGATGGTATGCCTTACGATGGAGATTTGAACTTGATAAATCCCAATGATATAGAGTCGATGACAGTATTGAAAGATGCAGCATCTAATGCTCTATATGGTGCTCGTGGCGCTAATGGTGTAATCATGATAACAACCAAGAAAGGTAAAAACGGTGCTGCCAAAATAACAGTAGACAGTAAATGGGGTTCCAACTCAAACGGCTTGAAGAATTATAAGACTACTAATACTCAAGAGTTTTACGAGACCTATTATAATATGTTGTATAATTACTATACCAGTAAAGAAGGCGGTGCCATGTCGGCAAGTGATGCCCATGCACTGGCCAATAGTAATCTGATAGATCCTACAAATGGTGTAAGTCCTGGTTATATGGTATATACGGTTCCTAAAGGTGAAGATTTTATTCTGGCAGGTGGTCAGATGAATCCTAAAGCCACGCAAGGAGCACTTTATACTTACAACGGAACTTCTCTATGGCTGCAACCCGATGATTGGCAAAAAGAAGGTTTGCGAGATGGCTTCCGGCAAGAATATAACACATCAATATCAGGAGCATCTGATAAAATAAACTACTATACATCATTTGGTTATCTAGATCAAGATGGTATTCAGGAAGGATCGAGTCAGAATCGTTTGACTACTCGAGTAAAAGTGGATTATCAGGCAAAGCCCTGGTTGAAGGTTGGAACAAACTTCAATTATACAAGATATGATAATTGCCAAACCTCAGAAGGTATTGTCGGAACCGGCACTATTTGGAGTACAATAAAGACTCAGGCTCCTATTTACCCGGTTTATATGCGCGACGCAAACCATAATATCATGATAGATCAATGGGGGCAAAAGATGTATGATTTTGCTAGAAGCTACGAATTGAGCCGTGCCGGAAGCCCGGGTGGAAACTGTATCTTTGATAATAAATATAGAACCGATAAGACGTCTGGTAATTCGTATATCGCTAGTGGCTATGCAGATGTCAAACTTATGGATGGCTTGGTATTTACTTTTAATGCCAACGCCTATGATTATGATTCTCGCTATACTTATGCTTCTAGTCCGATGGCTGATTATTATAATAACTCTTCGCAAAATGGATATTTGTATAAAAGTTCAAGTCGCACCTATACTTACAATACCCAGCAGTTGCTCAATTATAACAAGTCATTTGGTAAACATGATGTTTCTGCAATGTTTGGTCATGAATATTACAAATATAAATTTGAGACGTTGAGTGCATCGGGTTATAACTTTGGAATCGAAAGTACATCCGAACTAGCTACTTGTTTGAATAAGAAGGGCGACCCTTATTCTGCATCTTCTATTTATAATAACGAAGGATATTTCTTCCGTGGAATGTATAATTACGATGGAAAGTATTACGCTTCTGCATCTTATCGTCGTGATGCTTCTTCACGCTTTGCTAAAGAACACCGCTGGGGTGATTTCTGGTCGGCTGGTGCTGCATGGATTATATCCAAAGAAAACTTCTTCAATGTGCCTTGGATTAGTTTATTGAAACTAAAGGCATCTGTTGGTTCTCAAGGTAATGATAATATAGGTAATTATTTGTATGCCGATTCTTACAATCTAGTCAACAATTCCAATGAAGTTGCTTTCCAATGGCGTCAGAAAGGTAAAGAGGATATTACTTGGGAAACCAATACCAACTGGAATGCCGGTATAGAATTTGAACTGTTTAAAGGACGTTTGAGTGGTACTTTGGATTATTTCTATCGCAAGACAACAGATATGTTGTTCTCTTTGCATACTCCACCTTCGATAGGTTATACCAGCTATTATGTCAATTTGGGTAATATGCGCAATGCAGGTCTCGAACTTACTTTGGCTGCTACCTTGATTAATAATAAAGATATGCGTTGGGATGTCAATTTCAATATATCACATGTTAGCAACAAGGTGCTGAAGTTGCCTGATGCGATTAAGACAACGAAGGTAGAAGGCCGTAGTGGATATGTCAACCTTGATAAATCGTTCGTCTCGATGTATAAGTATTTTGTGGCAGAAGGACAATCTCTTTATACTTGGTATCTTCCTAAGTATGCCGGTGTAGACCACGAAACTGGTGAGGCTCTATATTATAAGGATACGGTAGACGATAAAGGAAATATCACCGGA
This sequence comes from Bacteroidaceae bacterium, assembly GCA_036846645.1. Lineage (GTDB taxonomy): Bacteria > Bacteroidota > Bacteroidia > Bacteroidales > Bacteroidaceae > JAAYUD01. Next base: position 17,938 of record DAIUBN010000025.1, read on the forward strand.
CGCGAGACGACTACTAATCCTAACCTTGCAACCGACTATCAGATAGGTGACGCTTTACCTAAGTTCTATGGTGGTCTGGGCACTTCTTTCACTTTCCGTGGGTTTGATCTTTCTCTTAGCTTGAATTATCAGATAGGAGGTAAAGCATACGATTATGTTTATCAGACATTGATGCACACTGGTGGTACAACTAGTACAACATGGCATAAAGATATGTTGAAAGCTTGGACTCCAGAGAATAAAGATACAGATGTCCCACGTTTGAGATTCTCAGAAAAGAATAGTCAGTATGCCCGTTCAGATCGTTTCTTGAAGAACGCCAGCTATCTGAATGTTCAAAATCTTAATATTGGATATACATTACCTACTGCTCTGACTAGAAAATTCAATGTCGAAAAGATTCGCGTTTATTTTAGTGGTGAGAATCTATGGTACTTTTCTGGAAGACAAGGATTTGATCCTCGCTATTCGTTGACAGGTGTAACCAACCCCGAATTATATTCTCCAATACGTACTGTATCGGGAGGTATTTCACTGACATTTTAATAATTAAAATCAGATCATCATGAAAAAATATAATATAATCATTGCGGCATCTGCGCTTCTATCATTAAGTGGCTGTATCGAAGAAACAACGCCGACAGAATATGTGCTGACGCCTCAGATACAAAGTTCTACTTCAGCTTTGAAAGGTATGGTCAACTCCATCTATTCTACAATGGCTGGCTATTCAAACGATGATGGTGGTATTGAGGAAATTTCATACGGCAGTATGCTTGCCATGCTCGAACATGGTACAACTCAAATGGTATGTAGTGGCAACAATGGATTCAACACCATGGGAGCTTTTTGTAATGGTAGTGTGAGTGCAAGAGGTTCTAATAGAGGAATCTATCCATCTTACCTTTTCTATGCTTATATTAAGGCTGCAAACGATGTAATAGGAATGATTGGAAAAGATGCAAGCAATCTCGATACAACCAAGAAGAATTATCTTGGTATCAGCTATGCATATCGTGCTTTGTACTATATGGATCTTGTGCAGATTATGGAGTATAAGAAGCCAACTGATACTCGGTATACATACGTTCAGCCAGAGAACGACTTGACCAATTTAGGCGTTCCTATTGTAACAGAAGATACTCCGTCTAGCGAAGCCACCAATAATCCTCGCGCTACAGTAGATAAAGTATACGACCTTATATTGAGTGACTTAAAACAGGCAGAAACTTACCTGACAGGTTATGAACGTACTGATAAAGTAGAGCCCAACCTTGCCGTAGTCTATGGACTTTATGCCAGAGCATATACCAATCTGGCTTCACGTGTCAGCACTTCTGCTACTTATAAAGATGAAGCCACATATTGGAAAAATGCCCGGGATTATGCTGATAAAGCAATTTCTACTTCGCAGTGCACACCACTGACTGAGTCGGAATGGACAGATCCAAATGATGGATTTAATAACCGTAACTCTCAAAACTCATGGATGTGGGCAACTTCTATATCAGAAGGTAATACTAAGGCTGCTACTGATGGTTCGTTTGTATTTGAGATGATTTTTGGAACAGAAACTAATTTCTCTGTATATGGTACTTGGGTAGGACGTTCTTTAGACCGCAAATGGTACGAACGTTTATCTGATAATGATTTTAGAAAGAAATCATGGTTGGCTCCAAATTTCTTTTATGAATCTAAAAACCAAGTAGCAGGTCAGAAATATCTGATAGAAAAAGATGCGAACGGGCATTTCATTAATAATAAATGGTGCAAGGACGATAATAATTCTAATGATGACCCTGCAGGATGGAATGATGGTTATTCGGGATTTGGTCCTAATAAATATCAATATCTGCTTAATAATACCGCTTCGATGATTCGCTCTACGGTCAATACATCACATGGATTTTTATCTTGGCCTTGGGTATATGTCAATTTGAAGTTCCGTCCACACAATGGCAATTGGAATACTTATGAAATAGGTGGTGCAACCGACTTTCCTATCATGCGTGTCGAAGAGATGTATTTCTTGAAAGCCGAGGCAACGCTTCATACTTCGGGAGTCGCCGATGCTAATAAGGAATTGGAGAATATCGTGAAGACTCGTAATTCATCTTATACTTGCAACGCTAAGACGACCAATGAGTTCCTTGATGAGTATGTATTTCAAAAAGGTGTAGAGTTTTGGGGAGAAGGTGTCAACTATTTCGATGCAAAACGCCTAGAAGTAGGTATTCATCGTGCTTACCATGGAACAACTTGTACAGCTTATGGACATTGCCTTGATATGAATGGCGTCTTTGTCGGATGGACTCCTTGCTGGAATCAAGCAGAGTTGAATGGTAATCAGGCTATCTATCACTACAACAATCCATATACAGCACCGTCAACCTATTATTATTACAAGAGTTTGAATGATATCAAACCTTATTATGGTTGCGATTTAAGTACAGGAAATTAAAAATCATATCTAAATGTATCAAAAGTTCACGAACTTTTGATACATTTACTAATTCTAATAACAAATCATCAAATAATGAAGAAAATCACATTACTCATTGTTGCATTGTTATGTAGCATTGCTTGTATGAATGCTAAAACTGAGGATTCGAAAGAAGTCGCGGTAGCGAAGGGATTGGTACATCGTCTTATCCCGCAATACGAAAGCTCTTTCGTTTTCAAAGTATTGCCCAATCTGGAGAAAGACAGATTTCAACTAAGCTCTAATGGTGGTACCATAGAAATTAGTGGAAATAATGCCAATTCTATGGCTGTTGGCCTAAACTACTATCTTAAATATTATTGTCACACAACAGTCTCTTGGTTCGTGGCAGATAAATTCGAGATGCCGTCTTCACTCCCTGCCATTGAAACTCCTGTGACAATAGATGCTCGTTGCAAGAATCGTTTCTTCCTTAATTATTGTACCTTTGGCTATACTATGCCTTGGTGGAATTGGAAAGACTGGGAGCATTTTATCGATTGGATGGCTCTTAATGGTGTCAACCTTCCATTGGCAATTACTGGTCAGGAATCTATCTGGCACAAAGTATGGATGAAGCTCGGATTGTCTGATAAAGAAGTTCGTCATTACTTTACCGGCCCTGCTCATTTGCCTTGGCATCGTATGCTCAATATTGATTATTGGCAAGGTGATTTGCCAATGTCTTGGCTCAACGACCAAGAAGAATTGCAGAAAAGGATTGTAGCTCGGGAAAGGCAATTCAATATGAAACCTGTGCTTCCTGCTTTTGCAGGTCACGTACCACAAGAGTTGAAACGCATCTATCCTAATGCGAAGATTACTAAGCTAGGAGCTTGGTCTGGTTATTCCGACCAATATGCTTGCAGTTTCCTAGATCCGATGGATCCGTTGTTTACTAAGATTCAGAAATTGTTCTTGCAACAACAGAAAGCCATCTATGGTACTAACCATATTTATGGTATTGATCTCTTCAACGAATTGGAACCGCCAAGTTACGAAGCTTCTTACCTTAAACGTGTAGCTCATCAGGTTTATGGTACTCTAGAGAAAGCTGATAAAGATGCTATTTGGTTACAGATGACCTGGCTCTTCTATAACGAACGTAAAGACTGGACCAACGATA
>DAIUBN010000026.1:0-21441 GCA_036846645.1 Bacteroidaceae bacterium
CACGTGTTTTTCATAGTGATGTCATCGACGCGAGATGACTATGTTTTTCTGACGATATAGTTATATCGTCTGGAAAATATAGTCGTGTGCCGAGCGTGAGGTGGTTATGAAAAATACCGTTTACGAACAAGCCGCCTACTAACCAATAGCAGACGGCTTAACCATGCATTAATAAAAATGCCTTAACACTATTGAACCCTTAATAATCAAACCTATGAGACAAAATAGCAGTTTCGTCATTACAAAGAAACTAGTTTTTCATCAATGGCAATATCAATATTCTGTCATTGATTATCACTATTCGATTAAACATTGAAAATATAAGCAACAGACTGCTATATCTACATATCGGCATGAAAAAAGAGGGAGAAAATCTCCCTCTTAACTAAAAGATATGATTAATCTTATTACACTAATCATGGAATGTCCCACCATATACGTCCTTCGGTATTGTTCACCGAAGCGCCATAATTAGAGTCTTGTATCAATAGTTTCAAGGCTGCATTATAATTGTCCATATTCAAAGAATTGGGTACAGGCAATGCTGCACGGCGTGGAATAATCATATCGACTCCGCTCTTGGTAATCTTCTCCAAGAAAGCAACTCCACCAACGGGATCAGGTTGAGCTTTGAAGGCTGGTAGTCCTGTACGTTTCCACGTTGCCCACATTTCTTCTGGACGCATGAATAAATTGACCCATTGCTGAGATATAATCTTTTCGAGCGTTACAGACTGAAACTCCGGTCGAGCGAGATAGGCATCTATCTTGGCATCAGTAATAGGATTATAGTTCTCACTTTGCTCGTTCATCGCAGAAGGTACATACATCTTTGCAGCCCATGCCTGATATTGCTTCATTGATGCACGCACACCTTCTGTAAACCATTGCGAGGCTGTTTTTCCTCCTTGAGCAGCTCCAGCCTTGAAAGCGATTTCGGCCATCATAAAGCAAGTTTCAGAATAAGTAATCAAGGGGAAGAAGCAACTGAACTTCTTTGAATCTATGCTATATGTGTCGTCTTCCTTATCACGAGCAGTGATCTGTACGCCAACATATCCACCATTCTTCACCCAGTAACGACTTTCTATCTGACTGTTCATTCTGATAGACATCGTTCTGTCCTTATTACTTTTATCTTTGTATGCCAAAGAATAATATGCATCTTTCGACCAGCTACTAGCTGCACTATCCGGATTGGCAGACATACCAATATAGCGTTTTGTCCATTGTTTGAAACGAGTGGCATAGTCGGGGAAATACAATGCAAGCGAATCTTTCACCAAGCTGTTATTTATACTGTTGTTATTGCCCAGACCAAAGCCGTTACGGCGCACCAGTAAAGGCAAACGAGGATCATCATACGCCGACAAGAAGTTGACAAACGCTCTCGAAGCGCAATATTGATAAGTCAGCACACAGATATCATCGGTATTGTCACCATATTCATTCGGATGATTGTAGATGCACGATTCATCGCTATTGGAGATGATGCCACCGGCATCTGCCAGTGCATCGGCAATAACAGTACTATAGAAACTCTTATCACGTTTCTCTAAGCGTTGAGCCATCTTGATACGTAGCGTGTTGGCAAACTTAATCCATTTTTTCACATCGCCACCGTAAAAATAGTCGTTCAGCCCTAAATTAGCTTGAGTTGCATCCGAAGCTTTCAGAACAGCGATGTTCGCCTTAATCTTATCGTCGAACTTCTTATATAAAGCATCTCCATTAAGATCCTGCTGATACAAGTCATATCGAGGGGTACGCAAGTTCTGCGTCTGCAATTGGAAAGCTTCTGTGTATGGAGCAGCACCATTTACATCGAACATGAGCCATGCTTCATATGTTTCGAGAATATTAGCGATAGCAGCCACATCTTTATACATATCAGGATTATCGACCGAAGGAATAACAGTGTTGACCAAATAGCGAAGTTTGAGACCTACGTTGTTGAAATAATCACTATAATATGGAGTAAAGGGAGAGACCCCTGTCGCCTTGCTCGTATTAACGTAGATACCGTCTTGGGCACCGCCATAATTTACGATATACTGCATCAACTGCATAACGCCGCTATACTTCGACATGAGGTGGCCACGGCTGTTGTTATTGAAGTTCTCGACAGCTCCAGTAAAGATATATCTCGGGTCGGTAATACCCAACAATTCTTTATCAGTATTCAAATCTTTATATGTATCCAAACATGAGGAAACACTCAGAATAACAAAGATTCCTATCAAAAATAACTTTATCCTATTCATAGTTCTATTATTTTAAAATCTTAAAGTTAAGTTCAAAGCATAAGTACGTGAGAAGGGCACACCACCAATATCCATTGGAGTTAATGAGTTATTGGATGATAATGCTTCAGGGTTCATACCATCGGTCAATTTATTGATCAGATAACAAATATTACGTGCTGTAAGACCTATACGAAGATAATTGGCACCAAACTTTCTACAAATTTTCTGCGGGAGTCTGTAGCCAATCGTTATTTCGCGCAGACAGAACCACGTATTTTTCTGAATACCTAGCTCGGAAGGCATACCCCAGCCATAGTTCCACCATTGCCACACACTCGACATTACAGGCTGAATACCTTTATCGACAGCTTCTTTATAAGTCATGCCACTAACATCCAACTCACCACCTGCTACCAATGGAGCTTTTGTTCCTTCATCGAACACAGCATCGAGCATAATACCATCGTATACCGTCTCGCCTTTGAAGTTTGTACGAGCGATACCTCCGTGTTCCTTGTCGCGCCCTACAAGAGATGATTTCAATACACCACGGCTCGATGCATATTTATAGGTATGAGAGAAATAGTTACCACCAAAACGTCCATCAGCTGAAGCATAGAAATCAAAATCCTTATACGAGAAAGAAGTATAGACACTTGCCAGGAAGTTAGGCTCTACATGTCCTAACACTACTCTATCATTTTTACCTTTATCAATATTGGTCACATATCCATAAGTATATACAGGATTAGGACTTCCATAAGTATCGGTATATTTTATCACTGGTTTTCCATTACGTGGATCACCGGCTTCGCCACTGAAACGATAGATAGCAGGAACATAAGGATTAGCATAAGAAGTAGTGATCACACCAAAGTCACCACCCTCGTATGCCCAGATCTCCGGACCGGCATCATACTGCCCCAGAATATTCCATTCCTGACTGAAGCTAGTCAGTTTCTTCACCTTACTATGATTGGTAGTGAAAGTAGAACCAATAGTCCATCTCATGCTACTATTTCTGATAGGAGTACCTTCGAGTTGAATTTCGATACCTGAGTTTTGAATATTACCCGCATTGACTTTCTCTGTAGAAGCACCAGCTTCGGCAACTCCCGGTAGAGAAAGAATCTGATTTTCAGTATTTGTCTTATAGTATGCAAAATCCAAGGTCAGGCGTTCATCGAAGAAACGTAGATCGGCACCCAACTCAATAGATTTTTGTATTTCGGGTTTCAAATCGCGGTTGTAAGCGGTACCTAGATTCGGATTGGCAATCAACACACTGTTGCGTTTCGAATCGTATTGCTGACCCTGAGTGAACACACCATAGCCCTTGGTTGTTTCGTAAGATTCTGTTCCCATACCCACTTGAGAGTATGAAGCACGGATTTTACCAAACGAGAACCATTTGGGCATTTTGAAGGTATCAGTAAATACCCAAGAGAGGTTTGCCGAAGGATAAAATACTGTATAATTGTTTTTTGCATCTTTAATGTACGAAGGATAGGCCAAGCTCGAAAGCCAGTCGTTACGTCCTGTCAATTCCAAGAACACCTGATCTCTCCAATTCAAGTTGACTACGGCCGACAGACCGAATGTCTGACTATTACGAGGAGAATAATTATACGATGGTATAATCGTACTTACAGAATTGGAGAAAGCAAACACACCGGGTACAACCAGACCACCGGAAGTTCCTTTCGACCATGAGTGAGACTCCATATTACCATAGAGCTCAGCAGCTACAAATGCATCTAACGTAAATTTTTCGCCACCAATTTTTATCACATTATCATTACTTTGCAACATACCTAAGAAGTTGTACGACCCAGAGTTACTACCTCCACGGCCATAATAGCCAGAACCTGTAGGTCCATAATTGGCTCCTGTACCATAATTCTTTTGCAAAGTGGAGATACCATAATAATTATAGTTAGCTTTCAAGCTGGCTGTTAGATGTGGTATGATTTTGGCACTCAGTTTCAAATTGGTCAATAAGGAGTTTTCATCCCTTTGATTCAAGTTCATATCTCTACCGTGTAGATATCCACGCAATGTTCCCCAAGGAGTATCAGTTTCGACAGCATGAGTTTCGGGATTGCGATAGTGATCTACATAATATGACATATCAAAATTTCGAGGAGTATAATAGGTACTCATCATCGCCAGGTTGCCACCCCAGTTCCATGCACCTTGGCTAGCACCATTCTGAGAGCGAGAGAATGCGTAATTCAAGCCTACCTCGACAGAGAACACCTTATTTAGTTCGGTCAACCCTTTGAACGAGATAGAGTGACGTTTGAACTCATTGCGTTTGAACACACCTTTATTGTCGGTATACGAATAAGACACACGGAACGATGAATTCTCACCACCTCCGCTGACAGCGAAATTAGTAGTGCTATTCAATCCATTATCATACAGTTTACGCCAGTTATCAGGATGAGCCACAAAAGGAGTTTTCTCTCCACCAGGCATATACTGGTCGACCATCGAGCCATCCATTTTTGGTCCCCAGCTGTAAGCAGTCTTTTGCAATGTACCATCAGAGAGATATCCACCATCAAATCCATTACCTGGAGAGCCTGCTCCATACTCGTTTTGAAGAGCGATAGGCGACTTATAAATATCTGTGGTTTCTAATGTTTGAGAGAATTCGACTCCTAATCCTTGCTTGCCATATTTGCCTCCCTTGGAAACAATTACCACAGCACCATTCGCACCTCTCGAACCATAAAGAGCAGTAGCAGCCGCACCTTTTAGTACTGTGACACTTTCATAATCGGCAGGATTCAAGTTTTTAAGCTGCGATCCCCAGTCGGTTCCGCTCAACGCACCTGTAATAGCCTCCTGAATAATCATACCATCGACAACAAAGATAGGCGAATTGTTTTTCGAAAGAGATTTGGCACCACGAATGGTGATAGAAGAACTAGAGGTAAGACCTGAAGCTCCGGTCAGGTTGATAGTTACACCAGCTACTTTACCAATAAGTGCATTTACAGGACTCATGGCACTAGCACGTTCCAATTCGTTTGGGTCGACTTTGGTCGTAGCATAGCCCACAGAACGAGCTTGTTTCTGTATACCGAGAGCGGTAACAACTACTTCTCCAAGGGTTTTAGAATCTTCTTCCAACACGACATTCAACGAACGTCCAGAATACTTCACCTCAATTGTTTTGTATCCCACGTATGAGATAACAATCGTAGCACCTTTCTTAACGTTTTTCAACGAAAAGGCACCATTAATATCGGTGATCTTTCCATTATTGGTCCCCTTCACTTTAACAGAAGCACCAATAATTGTCTCACCCGAAGTACTTTTTACAATGCCCGAGCATGTACCGCCTTGCTGTTGGCTGTTCAACTCGGTAGCTACAGTCTCATCGGCATGCACTTTTGAGAACGGCATTGTAAACAAGAACAATGAAAAACAAAAGAATAGAGTTTGCTTTACCATAGTTACAACATTTAAATTAATATTCATAGTTATTTCTCACAAAGTATCTTACTTTTACAGACACAAAAGTTACGATCAGATTACAGGAAGATTTGTAAAGCCAGATAATAAGGTTAAAAAGTTTATCATTCAAATTATTTATCTTAATTAATAAAGGGGGACGGCTTCATTTCCCAAAATACTATCAACATAAGACGTAACCATTCGAACAATATAATGTATAAGACTTGAATAGAGCCATCAATTACTAGTGTAAACAAAGTACTAAAAATGCTAATATTTATTTCACAAAGTAAACAATTCATTGATTTCATTACTATCAATTTTCTGTCAATAGCTATCAATATCCTCTCAAAACAGTAATTTTTCTACATTTTCAAATAAAAAAAGTCGGAAAGTGTTCGAGAGAACTCGAATCAACTATCCGACTAGAAACAAATTTTAGTAATTGAATAAACTTGCTTAATGATAGGGATAGATAGTTAGTCTGTGTAGTTTGAAGAATCTATTTTTTCCACCTTTAAAATATATCTAATAGTAGTTTCGTCTGCTTATTTGGCATAATTTCATCATTCTAGTTGTTCTCCTTAAAATATTCCATCAGTAAATCTTATAAGAACTTTGATGATTATTCATTTTTTACAAAGAAATAATTATAATAACGAAAGAACTATCAACTTTAAATCATTTACTTATAAAATTATGTCAAAACACGTAATTTCTTCTCTTTCTATGTAGCAAATATCTGTTGAACAGTAGTTAGGGTTCGAGAACGATATCACTCTATCCGAGGTGCACATCGCCTCTCTTGCCGACATCAATACCGTCTATACAGTTGTTCGAATATTACTACAAGCCGGATTGGTTTGATAAGATTAGTTCACAATGAATGAAAAAATGCATCTAGATGAGTATAATCAATTGTAATGGCATTATTTTATATGATAATAAGACAATTTTGATAGTTTCATTATCGAAAAAAAAGATAACTTTGTGACCGTTATATAAAAAGAACTTCTAACTTTGTGTTCAATCATAAATATAGAATACAACGGACTTGTTATAATATGCTTGCACCTTATAATGAATGATCTATGATACGTAAACTTCTATTAACAACTATTTATTGCTTGCTTATTCAATGGGCTGATGCTTCAGATTATATTTATTTTCGCAATTATCTGAATCGCATCAGTATCGAAAAGCAAAAAGTGATGTGCATTCAACAAGACTCGAAAGGTTTTATCTGGTATTCTACCGACGATGGCATTTATCGTTTCGATGGAAATCAGAACTACAAGTTGAATCAGATTTTCAAGGATATGCATTCTTTGTATGAGAATTATCAACCTTATTTCTTTATTTCGTCAACGGGTAAAATGATTCTGAGTGGCGGAGACGTAGTCAACTTGAACAGTAACATTTTTGAGGGAAAGATTTACCCTTTTTACAATGGCATGAAGATAATGGAAGACGATGCTCATAACATTTGGATTCCATTGGAACATAAGCGCATTCTTATTGAGAACCTTTTCTCTAACAAAAGAATCGTTTATAAAGGGTATGATGTAAAAAATGCCGACATCACGTCGAACAATTACTTCTTTACATCGCCCAACGGCAAAATTTGCCGTGTGCCGCTTGGCTTCAAAAGCAAATATTATGTGATTGCCAAGAGTCCGATTGTAACATCTTTCACTAATTTCTGCTGTCTGAATGATGAGGAGATACTTTGCTCGACAGACAAGAAAGGACTTTATCTGATTCACGTAAATAACGGCAAATTAGAAAAGATAAAAGATAATCTCTATGTGAGAGATATCAAGAATAGAAATTCGCAAGAATGTTGGATTGCTACAGAGACTGGTATCTATATCTACAATTCACAAAACCGTAGCTTTTCGTCCATCAAGAAAAATACGATTAATCCCAATGCCTTGCAAGATAATGTAGAATATTCATTGTTCAGAGACTTTCATAACGGCATGTGGATAGGTCACTACTTCAAAGGTATCAGCTATGTTCCTTTACGATTATGCAATTTTGAAGTGAGCCAGTCAATGCGTACAGACTTTAATTTGCAGGGAAATGTGTTTCGCGAGTTTTGCAGTGATAATAGCGGAAACATCTGGATAGGCACGGAAGACAGCGGTCTGAACTGTTTCTCTCCATCAACCAATACCTATATCAACTATTCGCCTATGCAACCAGACAAGCATATCAACACTGTAAATGTACATGCACTGACTGTGATTGGAAACAACTTGTGGATAGGTAGCTTCGATGACGGTATCGACGTGATGGATTTGAAGAGCAAAAGAATTGTGAACCATTTCGAAAAGGGAGACGGTAGCGGTCTGACGGACAATTTTACCTTTACGGTGCTGTCGACGCCAGAATTCGGTATCTTGGTTGGTACACACTCGGGGGTATTGCAATATAATGGTTCCACTCATAAATTTAATAAATTTCCTTATGCCGGTCCCTACGAGGCATGCCCTTATCTGTATGCCGACAGTAAAAACCGACTATGGATGTGCAGGCGGGAATATCTGGAGTGCGTCTATCCGAATGGCAAAAAAATAACCTTCAGGGTAAGAAATAAAAATAATGCAAACAGTATAATGGAAGATCATCTTGGCAGGCTATGGATAGCGACTACAAATGGTATTGCCTATTATGAAGAAAAATATCATAGCTTTATCACTCAAAAGATATCAGACAACAAGGCTACCAATTGTACCTTCCGTATTTTGGAAGATAATAATGACAACCTTTGGATTTCAACATCCCATGGACTAGTGATGTACAATCCGCAAACCAAATCAAAGAAGATATTCTCTACTTACGATGGTCTACCTACTAACATATTTAACGAATGTTCTTCGTTCAAAGACAAGAATGGAAAATTGTACTTTGGTACAATTGATGGTTACATCTCTTTCTACCCGCAGAGTGTGAATCTGAATCAGGAAATTCCCGAACTAGCTTTCACCCAACTGATAGCATCTGGCACAGCCCTTTCTGATACCATATTCTATGGTGAAAATAGAAAACACAAGCCGGTGTTCGCGCATAACCAAAATTCTATTTCAGTTAATTTTGCAGCTCTCCAATATGTTATTGCCGACGGTCTCGATTTTCAGTATTATCTCGAAGGCATAGAGCACAAATGGCATATTCTACATGGCTATAATACCATTACTTATCCTTCATTGCCGCCGGGAAAGTATAAGCTGCATCTTAGATCTACCGATGCCAAAGGCAGGTGGGCAAACAATAAGATCACCTATGCCTTTGTGATAGAGCCACCTTTCTATTTGAGCAATTTCGCTATTCTGATATATCTGATTCTTGTAGGATATGCAGGGTATTATGCTTATCAGCAAACCAAAAAACGTGTCAGAGCCAGACATTTTCAACAAATAGATGCCGTGAACCGTATAAAAGAAAAGGAACTCTACAATACAAAGATTAACTTTTTTACTACGATAGTACATGAAATACGCACTCCGCTCACACTAATAAAAACGCCGTTGGAGAATGTGCTAGAAGTAGAATCAAATGAAGATAAGCTTAAAAACTTAAAACTGATTGAAAGGAACACCGACCGTCTGAGTACCCTTTGTACACAACTGCTCAACTTCAGAAAAATGGAGTCTTCGCAGTTGCAACTCAATTTTGTGATGACCGATATCAATCAGTTGATTACTGATATACAATATAACTTTACCGGTACTATTCAGGAGAAAGGTATCAAGTATGATGACAACCTAAAAGATGTGCATATAGAAGCTGCTGTCGACAAAGAGGCCTTTACCAAAATAATTAGTAATCTGTTGAACAACGCTTGTAAATATGCAGCTTCTCTTATCTCTCTCCAAATTTCAGATGATGATAAGAACTTCTCCGTACGTATATCAAGCGATGGTGAACTGATTGCTCCTAAAGAACATGAAAAGATATTCAGCATGTTCTATAGAGCAAATGTAGAAGCTAATGTAGTAGGTACGGGCATTGGACTTCCTTACTGTCGTACACTTGCTGAAATGCATAAAGGAAGTATCGAACTGGTTGACGGAGAACCTTCTTTGAATGTATTTTTGCTGACTTTACCCAAACATCAGGAAATGGAATTCCGAGAAGTTTATACTACCGATACCATTGATAATGAGGTGTACGACCACGAAGAGAGCAACACCGAGAAAAAGAACATTCTTATTGTTGAAGATGAACCGGAGATGCGCCATTTTATTGCAGACTCATTATCACGTCATTATAAAGTGTTCAAAGCTGCAAATGGTTTGAGAGCAATAGAAATACTCGAAAAGAAGGATATAGACCTGGTAGTCACTGATGTGATGATGCCCAAGATGAATGGTTGCGAACTGTGTAAAAAGATAAAGGATCGTATGGAATGGAGTAGCATACCTGTAGTTATGCTCACTGCCAAAGTGAACGTAGAAGCCCGATTGGAAGGCTATGCGGCAGGAGCAGAAGATTATATCGATAAACCATTCTCTATGAAATATCTATCTTCACGACTCGAAGATATTCTTAAAAAATCGTACCAGCGAATCAAGTCGATGGAAGAATCTACAGATACTGATTCAATGGTTCAAAATATTGTAAATCGTACTGATAGAGCTTTCATTAGTAGTTTTATAAGCCTGATAAAGGAAGAGATAGGCAATGATCAATTGGATGCCGAAATGATAAGCAAACGCTTACAGGTGAGCCCTTCAACCTTATATCGCCGTTGCAAACAACTTCTTGATACTTCTCCCGTGGAATACATTAGAATTGAACGGCTCAAAAAGGCTAAACAATTATTGGAAATCGAAGACGTACGAATATCTGATGTAGCCTACGAAGTGGGATTCAGTACGCCAAGCTATTTCACTCTTTGTTTCTCTAAAGAGTTTGGCATATCACCAACAGATTATATCCGACAGACGAAAGAAACTAAGAGTATGGTGTGATAGAATTTTATAATCATTTGAATAAATTATATTAATCGGTTAACGGCAACACTTGTATTTTTGTACCGATAGCAATCCTCTATCCAGAGGATACAATTTTAATATTTTAATTTATAAAGAAAAAAATGAAATTTAATCATGTCCTTAGCGTCGGATTAATGTTGTTTGTCACTACAGCCGGTGCACAAGAAACGCAATTAGTGAACAGTATACCGACCAACCAATGCAATTCAAATTACGTCAGCAACAGGGCACCATTAGTGCCACAACAATTCATCAAACTCCCTACGGGTAGTATCAAAGCTGGTGGATGGCTGTTCACTCAGCTCAACCTACAAAAGAACGGGCTGAACGGACACTTGTCGGAAATCAGTGCATGGCTACAAAAAGAAGATAACGCCTGGCTCAAAGCGGGTGGTAAATGGGGATGGGAAGAAGTGCCCTACTGGCTTAGAGGGTATGGCAACCTCGCATATCTGCTGGGCGATAAAGACATGCTAAAAGAAAGCAGATTGTGGATTGAGGCCATTTTGAAAAGTCAGAGAGCAGATGGGAACTTCGGGCCATATACCGAAAACAACGGAGCTCAAGACTTTTGGCCGAATATGGTGGCATTGTGGATCTTGCAATCTTATTATGAATATAGCGGTGACAAGCGGGTATTGGATTGTATGACCAAGTATTTCCATTTTCAGCTCACTGTGCCGGAAGATAAATTTCTGAAGGATTATTGGGAGAACAGTCGTGGAGGTGATAATTTGTGGAGCGTAGTATGGCTATACAACAGAACAGGTGACAAAGAATTACTTCGCTTGGCAGAGAAACTACATCGACATACTGCCAATTGGACAAAATCGACCGAACTACCCAACTGGCATAATGTGAATGTAGCAGAATGCTTCAGAGAACCGGCTATCTACTATCTGTTCAACAGCAACAAGGCGATGCTGGATGCCAGCTATAATGTGCAAAGTCTCATTCGTCGCAGTTTCGGACAAGTACCTGGAGGAATGTTCGGAGCTGACGAAAATGCCCGTATCGGATTCTTCGACCCTCGCCAGGGAACCGAGACTTGCGGATTTGCCGAACAAATGGCTTCGGACGAGATTATGTTGCTCATAACAGGCGACCAGTATTGGGCAGAAAATTGCGAAGATGTAGCTTTCAATAGTTATCCTGCCGCCTTGATGCCTGATTATAAGTCGCTGAGATATATCACTTCTCCAAATATGGTGATGAGCGATAGTAAGAACCATAAGCCGGGCATAGACAATGCAGGCCCTTTTCTCTCTATGAACCCTTTCAGTAGCCGCTGTTGCCAGCACAACCATGGTTTTGCATGGCCTTACTATGCCGAGCACCTTATTATGGCAACCCCCGACAATGGTGCAGCAGCTGTAATGTTCAATACTTGTGAAGCCAAAATGAAAGTCGCAGACGGAAAAGAAATTATTCTGAAAGAGACGACAGATTATCCCTTCGATTCGACTATCAACTTTACGATAGAGACGAAGAAAGCTGTAGAATTTCCACTCTACATCAGGATACCACGTTGGACAAACAATGCAACGGTATGTATCAACGGCAAACAAGTAGAAGCACAACTCGAAGCAGGCCAATACTTACGTATCAACAGGACATGGAAGAATAATGACAAGATAGAATTGCAAGTACCTATGAAACTTTCTATGCGCCAATGGCAAGCGAACAAGAACAGCGTAAGCGTAGATTACGGTCCGCTGACCCTCTCGCTAAAGATAAAAGAAAGGTATGAAAAACGCAACAGTGCCGAGACAGCCATCTGGGATTCTAAATGGCAAAAGGATGCAGATACTTCGAAATGGCCCACATACGAAATCTATCCCGACAGTCCTTGGAACTATGCGCTCAAAACAGATGCACCTATCGAACTGATTGAAAAAAGACCCATCACAGATGGTCAGAATCCCTTTACCGTAACCAACAGCCCACTTATATTTAAAGCCAAAGGCAGAATAGTACCAAGCTGGAAAATAGACGAATACGGACTATGCGGAGTATTGCCCTACGAAAACGCTGAGAAATCAACTCTAATAGACGATATAGAACTCGTACCAATGGGAACCGCACGACTCAGAATATCAGCATTCCCTACCTGTAAATAGCACAAAGACAAGACCATATATAAATAGAAAAACTGCCGGGAGAATGATTCTTCCGGCAGTTTTTCTTTAGCAATACAAAGGATTGAAGCAAATTATTGATTGTCTTTCATCATCGAACGTATGAATGTTATTTCGTCCTCGCTGAATGGAGTTCCATCCTGGCGGTAAATATCATGGAACCATATTTTTGGCTCTTCACCGCTAGGGATAGGAGTTCCCCAAGCATATATGGTATTGGTTTTACCCTTTACGAATCCCCAGTTGATAGCTACAATACGATGTTCTTTAAGCAATGGCATGATATTACTGAAACGGCTACCATTGGTCCGTGCCATGTATTCGGTACATACCAGAGGGCGATGATAACGTTCAAATTTTGCAATATCAGCTGCATGTCCCTTTTCATCGCTATAATTATGATAGGATATGATATCAGAATGTGAGAGTTGGAAACGGCTGATATTGTTATCACCATTCCAAGCTCCAGATGTAATAGGTTGAGAAGGCCTTACTTGGAAAGCCCACTCGAAGACCTTGCGCAACAATGGTAACGAATTATCACCATGATTTGTATTGCCAGGTTCGTTATACAAGTCCCACATCAGAATACGACGGTCATTTTTGAATGTTGTAAGTATGTCTTTGACATAACTTTCCAAGTTGCGATACAGTGTTACAGTATCTGAGCGCAAAGAGCAGGAAGGATCTTGCAGCCAACCCGAATTATGAACACCAATTTTGGGATCAGGCTGCTTGCCATAAGCTGATTCGGCATTCCAACAATCGTCGAAGAAAACGAAAAGCGGACGAATATGATGACGACTTGATATCGTAAGGAACTTATCGATGCGTTTCTTAAAACCTTTTGCATCATGATTCCAAACCACGCTGCTCAAAAATACTCTCATTGTATTGAAACCCAAACCTTCTGCCCAATTCAACTCCTTGTCAATCTGCTTTGCATCAAAAGTACTAGCTTGCCACATTTCTATCTGATTGATGGCGGAAGCTGGAATATAGTTACAACCTGCCATCCACGGTTGATGAGAATACCATTCGTTGGCTTGTTCCTCTGTCCAACGTTTCTCCCATGTTTCATTTGAATTCTGTGCAACACATAAATTCGACATTAGTAATGCTATGATACCTAATAATAACAAAAAAACATCATGTTTTTTTAATTGTTCTGATCTGTTCATTGTAAAATTCTTTATAATTAATTATTTGATATTTCTTTTCATGGTATGACATTCATTTCTTCGAAACGAGCCGCTGCATTGAGAAAGTGGGCGGTAATCCAAAACACAGTCCAACCCTCAGAATATCCTCCACGTAACTTGTGGACATTGCTCATGTCACCATTCTGAGCGAAGTTGGTGTGCTGTATCTGCTCACCCTGCGAGCCGTAAGGGTTCATGAGCTGGGCACAAGTGCGGAACATCACTTTTGAGAGCTTGTGAAGACGCTCGTCTTTGAGATAAGTGCCCATTTTATAGACCTCGGGAGCAAAGAGTACACCATAAACATCGAGATGCTGATTCTGTGGTGAAACGACTGTCCAACCAGTAGATTTGAATCCGAAGTCGGCAAGCCTGCCAGGAGGCAAGGGAATATCCCAATCGACAACATAACTCAGACATACATCCATAGCGTGCTTTGCCCATGCCAAATACTTGACATCACGATATTGCTCATATAGGGTGATAAAGCCCTGGAACGCCGCCCAAGCGCCCTCTTTGTCTTCACAGGTAGCATCGAGCGTGCCACCCCAATAACAACCATTCATAGAAAGATGACGGTCGGCAAAGGTCTGCCCTGCCTTGACAGCCGCCTTCTTATAAGTAGCATTGTGGAACAGAGTAGAAGCGATAGATAGCGGAGCGATATAAAAGCCTTCGGCAGTAGAATGAGGATTCCAACTATCGGACAAGATATAACGTGATACACCATCGCAGGCTTTCTTCAGAAAATCTTCCCACAACTTAGTGTTGTAAAGATGCGATTGGCGTGCCGTGACAATGGCTTTGGCAAAGTTGTACATCGCCTGACCACACGACACAGGGTCGCCTCCTCCAAAATTCTTTCCATTGTATTCTACCGGGAAGATACCATTTTGTGGATTCACTTGAAAAGTAGACAAGAAATCCATGCTTCGTTGCACTTTATCTTTGATGGTAGGATCGTTCAATCGTTTAGAGAGTATTTGCAGCGCATAGCCAGGCGAATCGGCTTGACCACACCATCCCATCACCAAAGCTTTAGCGTAGTTGTTGTCGTACATATTAAAGCCTACCGCCTTATCGTTCAGCTCAATCCATCGACTTTGAGCGAATCGATATTTCTCACTGACTATCTGGTCGAAAGGAGCGAAACGATTGGTGTCGTAGGGCTGGAAGAGATCGAGCGAAGTATAGACAGGACGTTCGAATCCTGTTCCGTCTCTGTCGATGGAATACAATTCGATGTAGAAAGTCTTCTCTACAATACGTCCGGGTTCCATATTCAAATAAGTATCGGTATATTTCATCGGACGAGATTGCAATGCCTTGGCCACACTATGCTGGTGGTTGTACCCAATCGGTCCCGAATAAAGTACCAGCTCGCTATATCCTTGATGAGCTTCGACTCCCATAGACCACCATTGGTCGCCAAGTACAGCTCCACGCACCGGTGAAGGCAACGTATGGATAGCTGCCGCATAACGGGCATTGGCATTCTCGAGCATTGCAAAAGGCATGGGATATCGATGATCTTCGAATATGGCAAATTCGCCATCCGTTCCATTATATACAGGAATCACATCAGGATTGACCTTCGCCCCGTTCTTATTGCCATAGTAGAGGATGCCCGGAAGAAAAGCCTGCATCTTATCTCCCTTGAGTTGGAAACGTGCAGACAGCGTGACGTGTCGGAGTGTGTCTTTGCCCATCCATTGAAAACGACGCACACATTGCACTAACCCCTTGCGCACCTCGCGATAAGAATCTCGCAACAACATATTGCCTTGAGGTAATATCATTTGTCCACTAAGAATAGTCCATTCGCCGCTTTTTTCCATTTTCTCGGGATTGGCATATTTCCAATCGGACATCCAATCGGAGCTCCATCCCGTAGCCACCGACCAAAGTCCATCGGGGGGAGGTGCCAGTAGTGTAGAACCGTTAAGGGAAAACTCTGGACGGTTGTTTACAAAACGAACCTGAGCTTGTAATCCGCAAGCTGCCTTATGAAACAATACTAATAATAGAATAACAAGAAACTTTCTCATATCAATGATATATATTTTAAATAACCCGTCATTCAATAAAATTAGAATGACAGGCAAATATAGATAAAACTTTAAATACGGAAATTCCTTTTTGTAAGTTAGATCAACGAAAGATATTATATTGATAGCTTTTGAAAGAAAATTATATGCTGGCACATATCAGTACAAAGATTACGATCTTACAAAACTGTATTATTTTTATTGTTGAAAGAATATTGATATTGAATAGGAGAAATTTATAATAGCTCCAAATAATTCATTGGTAACTTTGCAGATGTAATATCGCAGATATAGAAATATTCAAATTTAATATATACGAAATAAAGAACTATGAAAATAATTTCACTTTTAATTGTTGGCTCTATCACAGTAAATGCACTTGTCTCTCTTCCTCATGAAAGGACGGACACCAAAAAGGATGTCTCGCAGAAAGTTGATTCGGTAATGAGACTGATGACGCTTGAAGAGAAAATAGGGCAAATGAACCAATACTCTGCCAACTTTCATCTGACAGGTCCTGCCAACGGCGACACGACAATAATACAACAAATCAGAGAGGGCAAGGTAGGCTCCATGCTCAACGTGATCGGTGCGGCAGAGACTCGTGCTGTCCAAAAAGCAGCCATGCAGTCACGATTGCATATACCATTAATATTTGGACTTGATGTGATTCATGGTCTGCGCACCATCTACCCCATCCCCTTGGGAGAGTCAGCAAGTTTTGACCTCGATTTGATGCGACGTTCGGCACGTGCAGCTGCAATTGAAGCAACTTCTTTGGGTATACATTGGACTTTCGCTCCGATGGTAGACATCGCCCGTGATGCTCGTTGGGGGAGAGTGATGGAAGGAGCAGGCGAAGATACCTGGTATGGCTGTAAAGTAGCAGAAGAGAGAGTAAAGGGATTTCAAGGCCACTCGCTCTACGATAAGAATACGATAATGGCATGTGCCAAACACTTTGCAGCTTACGGCGCTTGCATAGGTGGGCGCGATTATAACAGTGTAGACATGTCTGACGTATTGCTCGACAATGTATATCTTCCACCTTTCAAAGCTGCTTTAAGAAGTGGGGTAGCCACATTTATGAACTCGTTTAACGATATCAACGGATTACCATCAACAGCCAACTCGTATCTGCAACGCACCTTGCTGAAAGGGGACTGGCATTTCAACGGTTTTGTTGTATCTGACTGGAACTCGGTAGGCGAAATGGTGAATCACGGTTTCGTAGCCGACTTGAAAGGAGCTGCACAAAAAGGTATTGAAGGCGGATGTGATATGGATATGGAGTCGCGTGCTTACATAAAGAATTTAGAGATATTGATAAAAGAAAAGAAAATAGATATTTCTCTCATTAATGACGCCGTGAGACGCATACTAACTAAGAAGTTCGAGTTGGGGCTATTCGAAGATCCTTATCGATATTGCGACACAGAAAGAGAAAAAAGTACTGTGCTATGTGATGAACTACATGCCGTTTCTCGCGAAGCAGGAGAAAAATCTATCGTTCTTCTGAAAAATGATTCGAATGCTCTTCCTCTTATCAATCCGAGCCATATCGCTTTAGTGGGTCCGCTATGCCAATCGAAAGCAGATATGCTTGGCGGATGGGCGGCAGATGGTGATAAGAATGCCGTAGTGACTGTACTAGAGGGACTGAAACAACGCTATCCGAAAAGTAACATCACGTATGCAGAAGGATACGATATCGAAACAAATGCTCTACATGCCGACAAGGCCCTAGCCGCAGCAAAAGATGCAGATGTTGTAGTAGTGGCAGTAGGCGAACGTGCCAGCCAGAGTGGAGAAGCGCGTTCGATGGCTCATATCGACGTACCGCATCAACAGCAAGAACTTGTAAGACTATTGAAACAGACAGGGAAGAAGGTGATTGTGTTGGTGATGGGTGGCCGTCCGCTTGTATTCGACAAACTGACACCATATAGCGATGCCATATTAATGACCTGGTGGCTTGGTACAGAAGCGGGAAATGCTATTGCTGATGTACTTTCGGGTGATTACAATCCATCAGGCAAACTGCCTATGACATTTCCTGCGACTATCGGACAAGTGCCTATCTACTACAATTACAAGAGCACAGGACGCCCAGCTTATCCTGGCACTCTGACCTACGCCACAGGCTATATGGATCAAGATTATCGCCCTGCTTATCCCTTCGGATATGGATTGAGTTACACAAAGTTTGAATTATCGGAACCTCGTCTTAATGCTTCTGTCTACCAGAAAGGTGAACCCATTGTGTGCAAAGTGACGGTGAGAAATATAGGCAGATTGACAGGAAAGGAAACAGTACAGCTATATATCCGTGACAAGGTAGCTTCTCTTACCCGCCCAGTAAAAGAACTGAGAGGTTTCCAACAGATCGAGCTGAAACCAGGTGAATCGAAAGAACTCACCTTCACTCTTCATAATGATGATTTGGGCTTTTATAATGCGCGCCATCAGTTTGTCGTCGAACCTGGAGAATTTCTGATAATGACAGGGAACAGCTCTGGAGATGTAAAGACAGCCTCTTTTCTATTGAAATAAGTTTTCGATTAAATTGATAAATAGAGAAAAACAAGATAA
The DNA here is from genome assembly GCA_036846645.1 of Bacteroidaceae bacterium. GTDB lineage: Bacteria > Bacteroidota > Bacteroidia > Bacteroidales > Bacteroidaceae > JAAYUD01. Next base: position 18,698 of record DAIUBN010000026.1, read on the forward strand.
AATTATTATTAACTTTAGGCTGTTATTACAGCCGCAAATAAAAAAAAGATGAAGAAAAGAAAATTCTGTATTCTAGCTATTCTGCTATTCAGTCTGATGGGTTATGCTCAAGATTGGCGTACTACGAACTGGCCTATTTTGAAGCACTACGATGTAAATCACCTGTATCGCATTGCACTACCCATAGGAGGTATCGGCACAGGTACTGTGTCTTTGGGAGGCCGTGGAGAGCTGCGCGATTGGGAGATTATGAACATTCCCGGCAAAACATTCCATACTACAGAAAAAGGTAATAATGCTCCTTTCTTTGCCATTTATACAAAAGGGAAGGATAATGGGGCACAAGCTACGATGCTGGCTGGTCCTGTCTATCCATACGAATATATGCACTGCATGGGACAACCTGTCGACAACTATGGTCTGCCGCGATTTGCCAACGCTTCGTTTGATGCAGCTTATCCATTTGGCCAAGTGAACTTATCGGACAAGAAGCTGCCGGTGACAGTACGTATCAAAGGTTTCAACCCTCTGATTCCTACCAATGCCGATGCCAGTAGTCTGCCTGTTGCTGTACTGTCTTACGAAGTGACCAATACGACCGATTCTCCTCTTGAGGTAGCAGTATGCGGCTCGATACGCAATTTCATCGGCAAGGACGGTAGCAACTATTATATGGACTGGAACGATGATATTATTCCGAATGGAGCAAAGGACAATGAGAACAAATACCGTGAAGATGGTAAGATGAAGGGAATTTACTATTTCTCTAACGGAGTAGCAAAAGATAATCCTGCATGGGGCACATTCGCCTTGACTACAACATCGGATGGAGAAGTATCTTACCGTACTTCGGGACGTGTTGATGGGGGCTGGTGGAATGCATTACTTGAGTTTTGGGATGACTTCAGCGACAATGGCATGCTCGTTGAGAAATTCCACAAACAGGATGATGACCCGATGGGGTCGCTATCTGTAAAAAAGACACTCGGTGCCCACGAGACTCAGACATTCACTTTCTATCTCACCTGGAATTTTCCGAACCGTAAGGCATGGTCGCCCAAAGTAGTGGGCAATTATTACAGCACGCTCTACAATGATGCTTGGGACGCAGCACAAAAGATAATACCTACACTTCCCGAACTCGAGAAGAAGACACTGACGTTTGTCAATGCTTTCCTATCGAGTTCTTATCCCGAAGAAGTGAAAGAAGCAGCTCTATTCAACATATCTACTCTACGTTCGCAAACAGTGTTCCGCATACCTAGCGGGCAGTTGATGGGCTGGGAAGGCTCAATGGAAAGAGTTGGTTCGTGCGAAGGGTCTTGTACTCACGTCTGGAACTATGAGACAACAACTCCTTTCTTGTTCGGCGAACTGGCAAAGACGATGCGCGACGTGGAATTCAACTACTCGCTACGTGACAAAGGCTTTATGAACTTCCGGGCACTTCTTCCACTCGATAGTAAAGGACAGAACTGGGGTGCCGCAGCCGACGGTCAGATGGGGTGCATCATGAAGTTCTATCGCGAATGGCAACTCTGTGGCGACAATACTTTCTTGAAGAATGATTGGGAAAACGTGAAGAAAGCATTATCGTATGCTTGGATAGAGAAAGGCTGGGACGGCAATCAGGACGGCGTAATGGAAGGCTCGCAACACAACACAATGGATGTGAACTATTTCGGTCCTAACCCACAGATGCAGTTCTGGTATATGGGAGCTTTGCGTGCAGCCGAGGAAATGGCAAAAGCAATGAAAGATAAAGCTTTCGAGAAAAAATGCCACGAACTATTTGTGAAAGGTAATACCTGGATGGACGCCAACCTTTTTAACGGAGAATATTACGAACACAAAATAACAGATCCCAACACTTTCGAATTTCTAGATATGGATAATCCAAAAGTGAAGCTGCCCGACTTTCAACTAGGCAAAGGCTGCCTGGTAGACCAACTTGTTGGCCAGTATATGGCAAGTATCTGCGGACTAGGATATCTGGCTAATCCGGAACATATCCGAACCACTTTGAAGAGCATCATGAAATACAACTATCTGCCCGATTTCAGTCGCCACTTCAACAACATGCGCAACTATGTGATGGGTGACGAAGCAGGATTGCTGATGGCTTCTTGGCCAAAGGGCAGGCTTGAAGTACCATTTCCTTATTGGGCCGAATCGATGACGGGCTTTGAATATGCAGCTGCCGTTGGCATGCTCTACGAAGGAATGAAAGACGATGGACTGAAGTGTATCCGCGCCATACGCAATCGTTTCGATGGTGAAAAACGAAATCCATTCGACGAAATAGAGTGCGGACATCATTATGCCCGCGCCATGGCTGCCTGGTCGTCAGTACTGGCATTGAGCGACTTCCACTATTCGGGAGTGACAAAAACGATGAGTTTCACTTCCAAGCCAGGCAGATACTTTTGGAGTAATGGCTACTCTTGGGGTATGTGCGAAATATCATCATCGCAAGTGAAACTCTCAGTGCTTTGCGGCAAACTGAACATTGACAAGCTGATGCTAGATGATATAAATAGAGTGATAGCCAAAAGTATAATAATGAAAGAGGGAGATCATCGAGTATTCAAGTTATAGTAACGGATATAGATGCTTAATAACAAAAGAAAGACCCGCCGAAATTATCAGCGGGTCTTTTCTTTTGCGGAAAGGATAGGATTCGAACCTACGAAACCCTTTAGGGGTTTACACGCTTTCCAGGCGTGCCTCTTCAACCACTCGAG
>DAIUBN010000027.1:0-21070 GCA_036846645.1 Bacteroidaceae bacterium
TTTTTCATTTCTCATTCTATTCTTATAATTTTGCAATTCAATTACAATAAACATGACCGAAGACGAGGTACGAAAATTATTAAGAAAAATAAAAGATGATGATTCTGAAAGGGCTTTTCATCGTTTCTTCGACCTCACCTACGATCGACTTTTCCGCATTGCTTTCTATTATTCGAAACGAGAAGAATGGTCGCAAGAGATTGTTCTCGATGTTTTTATGACACTTTGGAATCAGCGCGAACGGCTTACCGATATCAAAAGCATTGAAGACTATTGCTTCATCATCACCAAGAATGCGGCACTCAACTATCTCGCCAAAGAATCTAAATATAGCGACAACGAATCAGATATAGATATAGCGACTACCGAATCTTCTGATACTTCTGCCTCACCCGAAGATATCGCAATAGGCGACGAACTGTTTGCCGCCTACGTCAAAGCGCTCGACCGTCTTCCACTCCATTGCCGAAGGGTATATCTCTGCATCGAAGAAGACAAGAAATCATACGCCGAGACTGCCGAAGAGCTTGGAATATCAGTCAATACCGTCGATACCCAATTGAGGAGGGCAAAGCAACTGCTTCGAGAAGCCATCTGTAAGTTCTACGAAAAGTAGATTCTATCTTTTAACATTTATTTATTCTATTCATTTCACGACTTTCTTTATTCTTTCTGTCTTTATCATTGAACAGATAAAAAGAATGAATATGGAATATCCAGAAGATTTATTAAATAAGGTATTAGACAAGCTCAATGCTTCTACTCGATCACCTCGTGGCGAATATTCGAAAGAAGAGACTTATCCGATTCTCAAAAAACGGTTGTTCGGGCATCGTCGAATCATTATCATGCGCCGCATTGTTGCCACTGCCGCCGTTATCGCCCTGCTCTGCATTCCGGCTTGGTGGGGATATCAATACTACGAAAATACTCTGACTACAACGGTATATGCTCAAGCAGATATTAAAAGACTGACTCTACCCGATGGCAGCAAGATAGTACTGAATCGTCACTCTCAAATCACTTATCAGAAAGATTTCAATTCTCGCCGTTCCGTGATACTTGAAGGCGAAGCCTATTTCGAAGTTCGTCACGACAGCCAGCGTCCTTTCTCTGTGACAACTTCTACTATCACAGTGAACGATCTCGGCACCCGATTCAATATCAATGGCTATCGGCGCAGCCCAATCATAAAAGCCACATTACTAGAAGGAGCTATCGATGTAAGAAACAACATTAACCAGAGCAGATTGGTGTTGAAGCCCGGCCAGACTGCTATATATAATAAAGGTAGGAAACTACTGTCTATGCTTCCAACGCCCGATAGTGACAATACAACGGCTTGGCAAAGTGGAGCCATCATCTTCAACGATTGCCCCATTGGTGAAGTGGCACTACAGTTGTCCAACACTTTCAATACACCAATTACTGTAAAAGGCGACAAACTGAAAAGCTATCGTATCAACGCCAGATTCACTCATGGCGAAAGTCTGAAAGCAATACTCACCGTTCTGCAGCGAGCCGGATATCTTGACTATACAAAGGGCAACAAAGGCATCACATTATATAAAGAATAATTCAAGAAAAAAAGAAAATGAAAAATCGTAGTTCAAACAACAAATCATTCAGAAGAATCGTTTTACTGCTCATCGCTATCGCACTGTCTCTGCCAATCACGGCACAGACAGGCGAGAAGCGAATAGATTTAGCAATCAAAAGACAGTCACTCAACAGCTTTATCAAGACACTCGAGAAAAAATCAGGCTTTACCTTTATCTATGGCGAAGAAGTAAAACTCTCGCATCCCATCTCCCTGAAAATGAAAAATGCTACAATCAGTGAGATTCTATCTGCTGCTTTCGCTTCCGAAGCTATCAGTTATCACAAAGACGGACAGTATATCATTTTGAAGAAGAAAGAAGTGCCGAAAGTTGAAAAACAAGAAAAGTCTGCCAAACGTAGATTTACTATTCATGGCTATATCACCGACGGCCAGTCGCATGAAACGTTGATTGGGGCCAATATATTCGAAAAATATGGCAGAATAGGTACGTCCACCAATCCTTATGGCTACTATAGTATCACTCTTCCTGAAGGCAAAACTAATCTCGATTATTCGTATATTGGCTACGCCACAACGAACAGTCACTTCGAACTTCGACGCGATACGTTGATAAACATCCGACTCGAGAGCTACAACGAACTGCCGGGAGTGACTGTTGTGTCCGATAAGTCGGAATCGGGGATTCGTGCCACTCAGATGGGAGCCATTGACATTCCTCTCGAACAAATAAAAGGAACTCCCGCCCTACTTGGCGAAGCTGATATACTCAAGACTATCCAGCTGATGCCGGGCGTGCAGGGCGGCAGTGAAGGAGCTACCGGGATATATGTAAGAGGTGGCAATGCCGACCAGAACCTTATTCTATTGGATGGCATACCGCTTTATAGAATTGACCATCTTTTCGGTTTCTTCTCCATCTTCTCACCCGAGGCAGTGAAGAAAGTGACCCTCTTCAAAGGCTCCTTCCCTGCCCGATTCGGCGGACGGCTTTCATCGGTCATCGACATCCGAACCAATGATGGCGATATGCAGAACTTTCATGGAGGCGTCAGCATCGGAACACTTACAGCAAAGGTTCATGCCGAAGGTCCTATCAAGAAAGACAAAACTTCATTCTTATTCTCGTCTCGCCGCACATGGCTCGATTTTCCCAGTTTCATAGCTTCAGACAATAACAAAGTAGGGTATTACTTTTATGACATCAATGCCAAAATCAATCATCGCTTTTCGGACAAAGATCGTCTCTATATCAGCATGTACACCGGCAAAGACCATTGCCAGAACACTTATCACGAGATTTATAATGAAGGTCAGAAAGACTATGGAGAGGAGAAATATGGTTCGAATATCAATTGGGGAAACTTTCTTCTTTGGGGCAGATGGAACCATGTATTCGGCAACAAGTTGTTTGCCAACACCACTGTGGCCCACAACCATTACTTCTCTTCGCTGAGAAACTTCGATAACAACTATAATAGCTCAAGAGACATAGAATACAGTTCGCACTACAAATCGGAGATTAAAGACTGGAATGTTCAGATCGACTTCGATTACAATCCCTTGCCTACCCATCACATCAAGTTCGGTGCCAATTATACTTATCATGCTTTTCATCCCGAAGTGATGAACTCTAACATTCGGCTGAAAGCAGACGCATTGCAAAGTGACACAACAGTGACCAACCTGTCGAACAGCGTGGTTTATGCTCACGAAGCCTCTATCTATGCCGAAGACAACTGGCAGATAGGCGACAGATTGAGCTTGAATTATGGTATCACTCCTTCAATGTTTTCTGTATCGGGCAAGAGCTACTTTTCTTTGCAACCGCGTCTTTCAGCCCGCTATCAACTCAACAATGCGATAGCGCTGAAGGCCGCTTATACCAATATGGGACAATATATTCATCTGCTCACCTCGCTGCCAATCGCATTGCCTACCGATCTTTGGGTACCGGTGACAAAAAGAATCAAACCGATGTCGGCAGACCAATTCTCGTTTGGAACTTACTTCACCGGACTGAAGAGATGGGAATTTTCTGCTGAAGTGTATTACAAGAAGATGAAGAACGTGTTGGAATACAAAGACGGTACAGCCTATTATGGCAGTTCGTCGGGTTGGGAAGATAAAGTTGAAATGGGCAAAGGACGCTCCTATGGCATAGAATTTCTATTGCAGAAGACCGAGGGCAAGAGTACCGGATGGTTATCTTATACCTTGTCGAAGAGTGATAGGAAGTTTGATAAAGGCGGTATCAACGATGGAGAACGTTTTCCTTTCACTTACGACCGCCGTCATCATATCACACTCGTCTTCAATCATCAGTTTAAAAAAAGTTTTGATGTCCACGCATCTTGGGAATTCTACTCGGGTGGCATGGCAACACTCGCCGAGAAACAGACAGAATTGATAGATGGTAGCGAAGCAGGATATGTGCCCCACCGCAACAATTACCGACTACCTTCGAGCCACACTCTGTGTCTGGGTTGCAACTTCTACAAACGACGCCGACATTGCACTCACACCTTCAGCATCAGTGTTTACAATGCCTACAATGCCATGAACCCAACATTCACACTTCGCGATACTGACAATGATGACGATCCGAGCCGCACTACTCCACGATTACAGAAATTTACTTTACTGCCCTTCATCCCATCATTCACCTATTCGTTCAATTTCTAAAAGACAAATTAAAATGAAAACAAGATATACCATATTATATATAGCAATATTTGAAATGTTCTCCCTCACCAGCTGTACCAACGACTTGCCGGTGCACAGCAATGAACAAGAGAATGTTCTCATTCTCAACGGATATATTGCTGCCGACTCTACCAACAACGTCATCCGAATGAGTATGACAGGCAATCTGACTACTTCTCCTGTACGAGACGGAATCATCTTGCTAAGTGTAAACGGCATCGAGAAAGAGACTTTGACTATAGAGACCTTCACACATATCACTCCCGAAGGCGAAAATCAAGAGCCTACCAACAATTACCGGATGCACACCGCAGTGAAGCCAGGAGATAAAGTGCGACTCGACGCACAGACCAAAGACGGAAAACATCATGCTTGGGTAGAAGAGACTGTTCCGCAGCCTATCGACCGGGATATAAAAGTAGACACACTGACTGTAGACAATCCCTTCACTACCGACTATTCCAGCATTCGTAAACTGATGTGCTACAAAATAGGTATCAACGACCGCAAAGGAGAAGAGAATTACTACCAACTAGCCATGGATCAACTGATTATGTTCTATACTTACAGCAAGTCCAATCAAAAGTTTTATACCAATTCTTCATGGGGAAGCGGCTTCACAGGACGAAACGACATCGTACTCACCGACGGCAATCCTACGGCAGGTTCAGGCAACGATGATTGGATGATATCTTATACGCAGGCAGTAAACAACACATACGGAGTGTTCGACGACAGCCGATTCAAAGACAAAAGTTATACGCTGACGGTATACAACGATATCAACAGCTATATCGGTCAAGCTCCATACTCTGTCGATGCCTATGTCAGACTGAGGAGTATCAACCAAACTGCCTTCTATTATTTCAAAGCCATGAATCTCTACCATTCCGACAGCTATGATGAAACGTTGAGTGGTTCGATGAAATTCCCCACCAATGTCCACGATGGTACCGGAATCGTCGTGCTCTCTTCCGAAACCGATAAAGCCATCAAGATATGCAGTGCCGACCTCAACAAAGTAAAAGAAGATTCGGGAGGGATATATACTAATCACTAGATGCTGCAACAATAGGATTGGAAATCCATCTTGCTAAGGAGAATAAAACAGCACAATAAGATATAAAAGTCATCGGTTCATCAACTATTCTTCATTCTGCACTGCGGAACAATCATTCCGCAGTGGGAAACGATCATTCTACAGTGCAGAACGATCGTTTTGCAGTGCAGAATGAAGAATTATTGATGATGGTTGCAAGTTTACTGCTAGATATAGCCAATTTTTGTCTTTCTAAAAAATAATTCTTATATTTGCAGTTTACCTAAAATACCGACCATGAGAAAGACTAATTTCATATTATTTCTGTTGCTCTTAGCCTTTGCCATGCCAAGCATGTCGCAAAAGATTAAAAAGGCTGATAACGAAGCAGCCGAAAGTAACTTTGCATTGGGGCAAGACAACTTTAAGCAAGAAAAGTTTAAAGAAGCACTCACTTTCTATAAGAAAGCAATGCAGATGGGCAAGAAAGATATCGAATTGTACAATGCTATGGGTGATACGTATTTCGAGCTCGAAAGGAATTATGAAGCCATAACATCTTATCAAAAATCACTAAGATTAGATACCAAGAATAGCGATACACTCTGCAAACTCGGTTTTGTATATGACGAGATGCATCGTTACAGCGAAGCTATCAATTCATTCAATAAAGCTTTAAAGATAGATTCTCAATGCGCCGAGGCCTACAAAGGGCTGAGCAGTGTATATTGTGGCAAAGAGAAATATGACGATGCACTAGAAGCCAGCAATCAAGCTGTAAAGTTTGCACCTCGCGATGCCGAAGCCTTCAACGGATTGGGCAGTGTATATTGCCTGATGAAGAGATATAATGAAGCCATTGCTGCTTTCAAAAAGGCGATAGCCATTGATAAAAATTACACCGTAGCTATTGATAATCTGAAATTGGCAGAAGAAGCGGCAGCGAAAGGGAAAAGATAAGATTGCAAAACAAACTTAATTCAACATATTAATTGAACTCGATATATCCTTCATTATAATCGATAGAAATCTTACCGAACTTAGACAATGCTGTTTGTCCAAGCAGTAGAGGTGCCGATATGTTATCAACAACAGAAGCCTCAACATTGTGCAACATGATTCCTCCTATCTCTACAGTGCGCAATCGGATAACAGTGCCCACCGATATATCACCGGTAGCATCTTTAAATTGTTGCTGACCCACAACATCATCTTGAGTAATGTGCCCTTGACGAGCCATGACAGCTGCTTCTGCAGAAGAAATACAAATAGAAGACGCACCTGTGTCGAAAATAAATTTTAGTGGCAATCCGTTAACTTTGATAGGCACAAGATAAACTCCGTCGGCTTTCTCCATCCTCACCCTAGTTCCCTTCCGAATACTACGTTCCTCACGATAGTCGGAATCATCATTACGATTGTTCTCCCTACTGTTTGAGACCTCCGTACTATCAGCAACATCATGATAATGACGATGTCGACAACTGCTGCCAACCACCAATAGTAGCACACAAAAGAAGGAGCAACATACTTTTCGCATGCAATTCGAAGTAAGTATCATAACCCTATTTATTTAAATTACCAATCTTCGGTATAATCTGGATAATGATGCGCTGGTTTCTCCATTCATCCAAAAGGTGCTTCCCGTCTCTGTTGTATCGTCCCAATCCACGAATACCACTACCAGCAATCTGCACATCGCATTTAGAACGTTCGAAAGAGATACCATTAGCTCTCCACAACTTATATAGAGAAAGTGCCCTGCCATAACTCAAGCCATCATTATACTTGTAGCCATCGCGGAGATTAGATGCCATACCTTCTATCACCACCAGATAAGTGATATCCATATCCCTATATTCAGGTTGATTTTTCATTTCATTCAAGTCATTGAGCAACTTTTGCAACGATTGTCCCACCTTAATAAGACTTTCTTTATACCTATCAGGCATCTTGGCAGAACCGGTAGGAAAATTGATTTGTTCTTTCAGCACCCATCGTTTGTACTTCACATCTTCCATAAAGTATCGACGGTCGAGCTTATTGACAGCAGTCTCCAAATTCTGGATTTTTTTCAGTTGGCTCTCTGTAGCATGCTTACTAAGATACATACCGGCGGTAGAAAGTACAAAGAGAAGCAACATGATAAAGAACATGCTCGTCATCAAGTCGGAATAACTTATCCAAAAGAAACTCTCTCTTTTCTTCGACATATCTATCTTGATTTTTGAGGTATAGGAACAGTTCTTACTGTATCTGAAGACACAGTAGAAGCAGAAGTATCTCGGATGGCATTGTCCTGGGTAGAAGAAGCGGGCATCGTGCTATTGGGCATTGAATAGACATTCTCTTCGCTACCAACATATTTCTTGAAGAAAGAGTTACCGGTGAGCATCATTGTTCCCAATACAATGATAAAAAGAGAAGCTATGCAAACAAGGCTATAAGCTATTCTTCTATATAGAATAGGTATTTCATGTTTCGGTTTTTCAAAGCTTGCCAAAGCCGTAATCTGCTGCATAAGAAAGAAATTCTGATGTTCAAACTCCTCTTTCATCTTATATACAGCAGTCACCAGATCATTGACTTTTCCTAAGCTATCCAGCGAAGAAAGTTTGCTAAGATTATCCAATTGGTCCAGTTTGGACAATTTTACAAGACTGCTCTTATCAGAACCCAACCAATTCTCCAATTCGGAAGTAGCCTTAATCGTATAATCTTTTATACTTCCTATTTCTTGTTCAATGTGAGCACGCAATTCGTCAATAGCCTTTTTCATTGCCGAATCCAAATCGGCAGAAGCAGTAATAACTGCTCTCTTCTCATCAATTCGTTCGAGAAATTTGCGCAACATTTCCATAACTGTCTGATTGCGCTGCACATTCTCACTCAAAGCATGCACCACAGTAGATACTTCGTCCGTTCGTTTCAACTGATCATCGACAGCGTTTGTCAACTTCGACGTCTGGAGTACAAACTCATTCATTTGTGAGAGATACTTATTGAACTTTTCGAACTCCTTCATACTCATATTGAGTTCCTTCAGCACGTTGACATTGACACGAGCCAATTGTGCTACATCCATCTTCTCGAGCTTACTAATCAGTTCGGTCTGTCCATCCATCGAACTGAGTATACTGTCCATAATACCCCCGAAGCTATATATATTCTTTTCGAAACTTTCATTGAATTTCTGCAAATTGGCTTGAAGATTGAGTATTGATGAAGTAGTACTTTGATTGAGTTGTGGCAACAATTCAATTTGAATAAAGGTATAAAGATCGTTCTTTTGATTCTCGAGCATGGTCTTTGCATGACGATAAAACCAAGCTGACAATATTGTAGTAAGCAATAATCCAAAGAAACTGCATATCATAGCAAGCTTCACACCATTGATAAGTCCGCCTATAGAAGTCATAAAAGCCTGAGATTCATTTGCTGCATCGCCTGCAAATGTCACGTCAAACTTCAAAAAGAGGAGTCCTACTATGATACCAAGAACTGTACCCATCAGTCCAAGATAGAGTGGCACTGGCAACTTACGGTTGATTTCCTCATCAATGGTATCACATTGGCGTTCTACGATATCTTTTATCAGATTGAAATCACTCACAGCACCCTTGTTACGAAGCAAATATGAATTGATTGTATAAATTACTTTCCGTAGCAAAGCACTCTTTTCGCTATTTGCCACCTGAATCAACGATACCCTGACAACATTATTATCATGTACCTTTGCTTCGTCTTCGTTTTTTTCTCCCGAATCAATAAAACTCCTTTCTGAAATAATATCTTGCACTTGAATACCTTCCATTCTATCTACCGGGATATGATATTTCACTAACCGCAGCGATTTGATATTCTTAAGGAAGTTCTTGATCTGAACTATTTGTCGGTAAGTCCAATTGGCAACTCCAAACTGGAAGCCAACAATAACCAGAATTATTAGTATCTCGATTGATTTACTCATAGTGTACTACAGCTTTCTTTATTACTTTCCAACCATTACTCGTCAGGTTAGCTATACCTGGTTCGATACATTGATAGCCCTTGCCCTCAGCATCAGGCTCTGTACTCAAGTCACAAGCATTCTCTATCGTTTCATGACGATTATTGAACGCTTTTTTAATTCGGATATCGTCGTATGGAGTAAACTCGAAAGTCGCTTTATTTGCATCATCTCTATCCAATAAGAAAGTATAATAAGTACTTTCGTCTTGAATTGGAGAACGAGCATCAAGAAAAAACATACCATCATTCAACGCCCGGGTCATGTAGAACTTACGGTTGGCTTCGGGTACTGTATCATCATAAGCGACTGATTTTTTTCCTTCAGGCTTAGAAGAAGCTTGTTCCTCTTTCATCATGTTGTTTTCTATGGTCTCAAGTTTCAGAGATATTTCATCAACTCGTCGGTATAGAACGGCAATATCTTCGGTGGGCAGACTGGATTGCACTATATCATGACTGGCATGAGAAGACTTCTTATTCTTCGATATCCATCTCTTGAGAACTTCAATCTTTGAACTGTTTTTCAACGAAATCCAAAATAGCACGATGAGTAAGACAAACAACAACGACAAGCCCCCGACTAGATAAAGATGATACTTTGCATTTGCCGTCTGCAAATCATTGATTTGTGAACGAAGTGCGGAGATACTGTCGTCCGCTGCAACAAACTGCTTATCTACAGCCTCTTTGCTGACTACGTCTGTACTCGAAACATCAACACTATCAAGAGTTGTGGAATCTCTCTGTATAGCCGTTGTAGAATCTCTACCTGCATCACTGTGACCTGATTTATTATTTGCTTCAATCTTCTCTTCATTATTCGTATCTCCTTTTGCAGCATCCTTATTACCATGCTGGAACTGAGTGCAGCCGGTCATTGCCATACAAAAGAATAAAACGACAACAAAACACAATTGCTTCTGCATATTCTGATTCCTCCTTACTTAGATGTATCTGAAATATAAAACGCCAAACGGTTGATACCGCCCCAAAGCGGGAAGAAGAACAAAGAGTCATCAAGCTCGGGGTTCTTAAAGCCCTTCATAGCCTTACGACGTTCATCGAGTACAGTGGCCAAGTCCTCTGAATCTTTCTCGGTAAGTATCTTCTTATATGTATCAAAATTCTCCTGATTGGAGACACCAAATTTATCGGCAAAAGAAAATTGATTATCAAGATCGAAGAAATAATTCACAAAGCGACGATAGAGCTGAAGCACTTCACGTTCCGTAAGGTCGTCAATATCATCGAGCGCCACATTAGTCGACTTATCTGCTGACGGTGCACCAATAAAGAAACACCTCAGGCTATTGACGTCGGCAATAAAATCATCTGTATCCATATTCAACCCACCCTTACAGGTTATCTCCTTCGGATTGGGCACTTGCTTGAGCTCCACCCTGTCATAGTCGCCAATCACATCATTAAATACAGCACAAGCCAAATCTTGCAACTGTTCGCGACCACCAATCAAATTGAGCATTTTGGAAGCCGAGCCACTCAGAGTGATGTAACCAGGAGAAGGAATATTCTTTTTCTTCATCAGGTTAGCGATGTAATAAAGTTCGGAGACGTAGAAAAACAGCAGCACAATCTTCATATCGCTATCTTTACTCAACATATCAGAAAAAGAGATATGAATGTTCTGACGATTCAAGTCGATATTTTTCTCCAATGAATAAAGGAAAGAAACATAATCGGGAGCAGATGTACAAAATTGATTATAAACATTCTTAACCGATTCACAACCAGCAATAGCAGTCGCTATCTTCTGCTCATAGCGTTTAAAGAATCCATTACGCTGCATATTTATCCCAATGAAATCTCCATACAGATTATTGCCGGCAAAGCGCACCGAAGAGATAAGTGCAGGAACATTTTTCTGATAAACAACAAAGTCTGTTGTTCCGCCACCGATATCCATTGATACCACCGGACGACGAGCAGAATTTACACCTTCTGAGTTCTTATAATAATAATATGGAGCAAGAGATTCGGTGATATCTTGTATCAGACAATCCTGACCGATAAGCTGTTTACATAGTTTTTCCCAAATTGTTTTGAGCTGAACATGCTGATATGTGGTCATACTGATTGGATAGAACCACGTAATCTTAGTTTTTGATAAATCTCCGCCTTCCAGTATCACCTTATTTCGGATTAACATCAACAGTTCTTCAAAATAAGTCTTTATCAACTCCTCATTGTTACTGCTCCATTTGAGGTTCGTGATGCATTCATTGTCGGCGTATGTCAACTTCTTCTCGAAATGGAAACCTATGCTATAATCGGCAATCGATATAATGGAACGGCTTCCACGTTCAGATATTCGAGGAGCACAAAGATTAGTTCTAAGTGGGAAACTAGCAATATCATCATTACCGATAGAGAGAGGCACAAACTCTTGGAGAATAGCTTCGTAGAATGATTGCAAATCGGCCTGAGCTAGAAAAGTATTAATATCTTCGCTGTTTTCATCATGCAACGACAACACCTGCTTCTTACCTTTTGTTATTTCGAAAGGATAAATCTGATTGCCGGCTTTGTATTCGATGTGAGTATTTGTCGTACCAAAATCTATAGCAAACTCAAACTGTTTAGATCCCATCGTCACCACTTTATATTTAGGAATAAGTAGATTCTCTGAAAAGCCATTGGACACTTGCAGAAAATCAAACTCATCATCTAGACAATAATACATTGAAGAAAGAAAAGCGTTACGATTTTTATCAGCCCTTTTGATTAATGTAGAGGGCAAGGAACAAGAGGCATCCCCGCAATAGGCTTGGACACTATAATCAAATTGTTTGGTTAGCGCTTTGGTATCTTCATCAATAATATAGACACGCTGAGGGGTTGCCATATCAGCATTATTTTGATGATAAGAGGGGAATAAGAACAGATCGAACGTACAAGTTACGATGCTACCTTTATTGTGTTCTATATCCGGATCTAATAAATCTAGATAATATATTCGTTCAAACGTTATATATTTACCCTTCTGAATAGGAATATTGAAGGTCACCTGTACACTACCCATTGCCAAAGCACATATTGACAATACAGGTTTAGGATGTATTTCATTGGTTAGCCCTTGAAGTTCATCCAAAGTAAAATACTTAAATATCTCTTTCTTCAAAGGAATAAGATAAGAGTATTTGTCATCCTTAAATCCTGCAGTGAAAAAAGAATCTTCGTTAATAGGGAAAACAGTCTTTATAATATATGGTTCAAATATATCATTGACAGTAAAATATGGATACTGCGTTCCATCATACGGAAGAGTACGTTTCTCGAGAATTCTATCATCAACTATCGGGGCTGAATAATGACTATCCCACATACCTGTAGTATACCGCATCTTGGGTTCGGTATAAGTTGTATACGGCAATACCAAGGGGAGATCTCCTTTATACTTCGATGTTTTGATTCGAAAATCACTATTATCTTGAATATGGCTATCAGACTTTGTTCCCATTCTTATACCACCCGCAAAATACATTGTGGCAGAACCCGACAACAAAGGAGGATAATAATTATAGTCAGACGGTACAGTATCTCGAAGTTCTTTCTTCAAATCTTCTCCAAGAAGAGAGAAACAAGCATTAATATATTTGTTCACTTCAAGATATAATGTTCCAAACTGCGGTTGCTTGGACATTGCCCAGATATAACGTATAAAGTCTTCGTCTCGCTCATATAAAGGCTGAAAAGTTGAAGTATCCGAATCGAAAGCTCTATGACCATTACTCAAATAGACTTTGACATAATCGAGATTATTTGAAGAAGCTATGCACAAAGAAGTAGGCGAAGTTCCACCTACTACATTTATAGGATCTGGCCCTTTCTTATAATCCAGCATATAGATATTACTCATTTCGTCAAAGTTGAATGTCGATTTATCCTGACTAAGAAACAACTCCAACGTCTCTCCCAATCTTCGATGTTCTTCACTGCTGAGCAAGTGTTGAAGATCGGTCTGCACATCCCAAGAAATGATATCAAAATCTTCTCTATATTTGGGATAATTAAAGAATATCTCTAGAACGTCTAAAGCATATGAGACAAGTTTATGATAAATAGTAGAACCATCTATGTTATTGTCAACACAAAAAGCGAATGCACTCTTTACCAGTTCCAAGCTAGCAAAAGGAGTCGGTATGGAAGTAATAGGCAGATTAGCCTTTCCACCAGTAGGATCAACGATAGCTTTAATCGCTTTATTTCCATATTTAGACGACAAATCCCAACCGTCGAGAGTTTCTTTATCACTATGAAATCTAAAAACGTGTGACATAATATAGTGTTAAATATTAAACTTATTCTTTACTACATGTTCAATAGCCTGTTTCAGGACATTGACAAAATAATCTTCCCCACTCAATTTATTCTTTAACTCGGCAGAAACTTTTCCCATTTCAGAATCAATCGCAGGAAAATCATCAAGGTTGTTTCCAAACATTTTCCCAAAGAAAGTAGACTTCTTAGGTTCGAATCCGTTAATAGAATGGAAAGGATGAGACTGCCCGCTCACCAAATTGAATGGAGCAAATGACCGTTTATTACTTGCTAGTTCGTGAAGCCAATTCTGCATAAAAGAGCGCAAGAACTTGTCAAGATCAACATAAAACTCTTGAGTAAGTAATGAATCATCAAATTTTTTCTCTTTAGCCCAAGCATTATCCCAAGTAGAACGCAAATGCATCTGAAAGAATTGAGCAAAGAGATAGAGAGTAATGAGAGGCTTGGCAACAATATTGCGAGTAGAGTCACAAAGATCTTTCAGGTTGACAGAATCTGCATCATTGACAATAGCGAACTCTTTGAAGACCTTGTCATTCTCATCAGCATTACGATCTATATTACTTCGTGCAAAATCTATAATAGCCAATGCTGATGCAAATTCTACAAAATGAGCCATGTTCTGCTGTTCTTTATCACCCTCCTGATTATCATAAAGGCTCTTCAGATTATCACATATATAATATAAAGCATCAACATCCATATTATCCTTATAATAAGTCAGTGCCGATTTAGCTTTCGTGATGAACGTTTCCATATCGATTTCACTATTCGAATCAGGTCGTACTCCGAAATAGGGTAAGACGGTGATTGCACCGATTGGAGCATTCTTTATTGTTGCAGAGTTAGGTAAATCAAGTTGGTCAGCTTCTCGAAACGTCTTCAGCAAAAGAGGGAAACCTGCAGCACCGGTACCGCCAAATATAGAACTGATGATAAAGATTTTATCGCCTGCCGATATATTAGACATCAGATTATTTAGAGCAGAAGAATTGCGGAAATCATTGAGCACGACACTACCCATATTAGGATTGCCTTTAAAACCCACATCCATACTACTGGCAAGATTCTTTTTAGAAAAGAGCAAGCTGATAAGTGCTCTATTCTTATTATCAAGATTGATATATTTAATATAATCACCAAACGACATATTGCCAACGTTGGCTACAGGCAAACGATAATTTGTGCCCAGATCATCCAAAGACACTTTAAACAAGGTAGACTCTGCATCATTGAAATGCAGTTTGTTATGAATTTTATTATACTCTTGAAGTGTAGTCACTGTACGAGTAAGGTCTCCATTTCCTTTGTCGGGATCAATTAATATCGGTACAATAGTATCAAAACTTCCAAGTTCAACTCCCGAAGCCAATAGCATAGTGAATGAACGAATGACCCGAGCCCCCGTGCCACCGATGCCAAAAACATATAATTTACTCATATCTTGTCAAAAAGGTATTTTACGTGAATTAATACTGAAATATTTGAAAAGTACCGACCATATAAAAGAGAGCAATACAGTCCAGCCAAATACAATACAAGAAAACGTCATGAAGTCGCTGTTCTTAATCTGAGTTTGCTTGATATTATTCTGAAACAAATAATCATCTATTCCAGTCACAGCTATATTGTAAGCCGCAAGACTACAAATTAGCCCCAAAGCAAGAACAATTAATGCCCAAATCCATTTCTTCGCCAACTGAATATGATCTAATGGCCTATAATATATAAACAATATAATAATAGAAGAAATGAACATCACCAGAAAGACGGAACTATACAAATCTGCTCTATACATGTATTTTGAGAAATCACCCAAATATTCCAATCCCCACAGTTCGTAAATATTAGCTACAATATCATTCATATCAATTAAAACTATCTATGTTAATAATCAACTCAAACATATTCTTATTCTTCATGACAAACGCTTCATAAATTCCTTCAATCATCCATTGGATACCAAATGTATTCGAAGCAAACGTTGTTCCCATCTGGCTACCTAGTCCAGCATCATCATCAATATTGGCTTTTGTCAACCAGGTCGGCAAATTGTTCTTAAGACGTATCATTATCTGAGGAGAAACGCTATTGCTAGGCGCTGTCAGCTTCAATGCAAATGGATGTTCAAAGCCCTGGCAATCTCCCCAGGCAGTAGAGCTTTTATCGATAGCCTGAGTCCTCACAAGCTTGAAATCTGCTGGTTCTATTTCATAATTGGCCTTATCGAGTAAATAAGACTCATCGGCAAACAGGTGTTTCACGCCAAGAGCAAATGCCAATTGCAAATTACCGGCACTTCTATCAATCTCTATAGATTTGATATTCAGATTATCTGAAGCCGGCTTAATATTCTTCGCATTATTAAAATCAGAAGTGATAACGTGGGCTGTGCTCTCATTAAGAGTCCAACTTTGCGAAGAGAGTAAGTACTTATGTTGCAAACCAGGAATACCTGTTGAAGATGCCGTAAGATCTAAATCCTGATTCATTTTGTTAAGCATTGCATAGTCACCCATCATAATGATGTAATAAGGGCGCTTCCCATTACAAGGACTGCCTTCATTGTTGCGGTCATAGTATCTTCCATAAAATCTTGACTGGCACTGCATGATAAGTACAGCAAGCGACGGATTCTTCTTCATAGCCTGTTGAAAAGCACTCATGGTCGCATTCTTCGCATTCACCAATTGGCTTTTCACATCCCCTTTTATAGAATATACACAGTCTGAAAAGAGCACCGATACCATATTCTTACTGGTTTTACTCAACAATAGATCAAATATATGATTGATATTGGTAGACTCTGTATGTCCTTTCTGCATAGTAGAAGGATTGAGTTGTGCAAGGAAACCAGTAAAATCATCTCCTGATCCGGTATCCACCACATCTGAATTGACGAAATAGAGATGTGTCCCTTTATATTCATTATCCGTTTTGACCAAGAGTTTGCCTAGTGCGTCTTTAAACTCCGAATTAGAAGTGACAAAGCCATTCATACTCCCCGAATTCTCAATATAGATATTGACTATCGGAGTTGCTACAGCCAACGGTTTTGTATCTGGTGGCAATAAATTGTTTGCCGCCTTCGTATTTTCAACAACATGATTATTGCCATCTCGGAGTTTGCCTTCGCCCTTCCTTCCACAGCGGACGACAACGACTATCACAATAATTGCAATAATTAAAATATAAGGTAATATCTTTTTCATTACTCTGCTTAATTTGCTTAATTGAAAAACACAAAAAATAAGTCTCTAGTCTTTTCAGAACATTACAAATGTAAACAATGTTGATTGGAATAACAAGAAATTCAGTATAAAAATGAAAATCAAGTTAAAACTATCAGCGAAAAGACCCGTCAATTTCTATATCAAATTAAGAGAGAGAATGGGTTGAATTATGTATTTTAAAGTCTTACATACCAATAATTAAGTGCCTTGAATCGGCAACATCTATTTCGTAGTCCAACCTGGAGGGTTTTATCATTATATTCTATTTCAGGAATAATCAGAATCTTATTCTTATTTTCCTTTTTGTCTATCTCATCCGATTCTACCTTCTGGACACTACAGCCTGTAAAGGCATCCATATTCTCCGAACTTTTCATGTTGAATGTGCATATTCCCTTTGTATCCCATTTATCTTGAAGTAGCAGAGCTACCTTCGCAGAATGGTGATATCCTATATAAGGATTGAATTGGAGAAGAGAAAAGCCTCCGAAGAATAGGCCTAAAAATAATCCTATACACAGGTAACGTACCCCAAGAAGTAACCGGCGATAATATAATATTTGATAGATACCATAAAGTGTGAAAAGAGAAATTATCAACGCCGCTAATAGCATCCAACCGCTACGGACCGGTATTGAGTTATTATGCATCGTCCATAAATAGAAAGGGACGGTGAATACAAGTAGACCCATAGGAAAGAGAAAGACAGATGACCATAGTACGAAGTTCTTCTTGATTTTTTGAAAAACGATGAAAGACAAATAGCAAATAAAGGGTATGATAGGCAACAAATAGATTTCCAGTTTGCATTTGAAGCAAGAAAGCATAATGAATGTGCTGCCGATGACTATCAGAAATAATCGTACCAAATCATTATTCTTAAATTTGAATGCTTTACAGAATGTGATAACATAAAATAAAGTCCAAGGTGCTATGGTATACGTCATATAGACCAAATAATAATAAAATGGATGTTCGTGAGGGGCATGCATGAACGATCTATTTAAAGATTGGCCTACCGTCAAGCTATAAAGATAGGCAGCGCCACCCTCGTAAGCAACCATTGCAAACCACCAGCCCATACCAAGAATTAATATCAAGCATGTTCGCCACCCCCAATACTGTCCGATAGATTTAATTTGTTTCTTAGATAATAAGAAGACGATACTGGATACAAGCGGTACTAAAAATCCCATAAATCCTTTAGAATAGATTGCCATTAGAATACAGATAGCAAAAGCCCATTGGTATTTACTTTTCTTTCCGACTTTAGAATAGAGACAATAAAAACAATATATGGCTCCGACAATGAACATTGTCATTAGCATATCCATCCTCAGCACAACTGAAGCACCGGCATAATAGCCCGTGGTCAGCAATAAGAGGATTGCTGTGACACGACTATTACCATCTAAATAGGGCTTGCACCAATGATCCATAATAAACGCTGTTATTAGTGCAGGAAAAATAGAAAAGAAACTCAAAATGCCGAGAATATGTCTACCGAAAAGTAATTTAGAGACCATGATTATCCAAAAATAGAAAGGCGGCTTGTCGGTATAGGGTATTCCATGATTTGTCATCACAAACCAATGATGATTTCTAATTGCTTCATCAGCAATACTCAGATATTTCAATTCATTGGCTGGAGTATAATCTCTTAGGATTAATAAAGGCAATAGACACAACAATGAGAAACAAGCAGCAAGATATACTCTTGATGTGTCCGTTGCGGATACTCTATCAACTATACGTCTCGGTATCATACAATTTCAATTTATACATTATAATAATTTCTATACCACTCGTAGAAACGTTTCATTCCCACTTCTAGACTAACAGAAGGTTTATAACCAAAGTCTTTCTGTAAATGTGTGGTATCGGCATAAGTACGTACCACGTCTCCCGACTGCATACCCAACATTTCAGTTGAAGCCTTTTTACCGGCAATACTCTCGATAGTATGGATAAAATCCATTAGCCTGACCGGTTGGGAACAACCTATATTATATATTCGGCTAGGGACTTCATCGGTGTTGTCATCTGAATAGATAATTCTTTTGACTCCTTCCACTACATCATCTATATAAGTAAAATCACGAAGCATATTTCCTTGATTATAAACTTGAATGGTTTTACCGCTAAGAATAGAACTCAGAAATTTAAATGGTGCCATATCTGGACGCCCCCAAGGACCATACACCGTAAAAAAGCGCATTGCAGTAGTCTGAATACCATACATCTTACTATAGGCATAGGCTATCACTTCATCACTTTTCTTTGTCGCAGCATATAGACTTACAGGATGATCGGTAGCATCCGACTCTGAGAAAGGGAAATGTTCATCTTGTCCATATACACTACTAGAACTGGCAAAAACAAAGTTGCGAACGCCATTCTGACGGCATGCCTCTAGTATGTTCAAGAAACCTAACACATTCGATTCGATATAGACATAAGGATTCTTGATAGAATACCTTACTCCTGCCTGACCTGCCAAATTACAGACATGAGTAAATTGTTCTTCGTCGAACAAAGAAATAATTCTATCACGATGTGTTATATCCATACGAATAAAACGACAATTCGGATATTTTGTACTTCGAATCATATCATCATCATTTTCATCCAAATCCAATCCTAAGTCTCTGAGGCGGGCATATTTTAATGAAACATCATAATAATCGTTGAGATTATCCAAACCCACTATTTCTATATTATCAGCTACTAATAGTTTAGCCAATTGATGACCTATAAAACCTGCTATACCAGTGATTAATATTTTCATATCTTACTTTTTTTATTAATAATTATATTGCGAGAATAAGCCACGAATCCAACCGATTGACCTAAAATCAAAACAATATCCAACCTAAATATACCATACGCCACTATCATACCCGAACCGATAAGACTAATAACCCAAAAGCCTACCGGCAAAATAGATTCATGACGTCTGAAAGAATAGTACCATTGATAGATAAATCTGACAGTAAATATAATCTGACCTGCAGATCCAAATAGCAATAGTGGCAGTGACACGGCATCGTTATGAAAGAAATTATTCACGAAACCAGGCAAGTCACAAAGCATCATCAACAATGCCGTCAAGGGGAAAAAGAAAATAACGAATCTAAACAAACTTGCAACATTAGACCACACCCCCTTGGCTTTCAAATTCCATATATATATGTAGTATGAGATGAGTTGCCCGAGAATAATCGAGAAGTCATCACGAAGCCATCCATAAGAAAAAAGCAGAATACTGCCAATAATACTGCAAATCCAATAGAGAGATGGAGAAACGACACGCCGTGCACGTTCGGAAAGTATCCATTGAATAAGTATGCGAGCAGAAAAGAAAGCCTGCGCCACAAAACCTATTGCGTAAACAGCCACTGTAGAAATGTGCATACTACAACCTTATATTACAATCTACAATTTCATAGCGTATAAACCGTTTCTTCATCCATCTATAAGCAAAGCAATCTACAAAAGGAGCAATCAACCTATTCGCCAAATTATATTTTGACACACCGGCCACACGAGAATAATGACGCACCGGCGTTTCCTTAAAATGTCCGTCAACAAGCAACATGAGTGCCGGCAAGAATCTATGCATACCATTAAAAAAAGGTAACTTCTTGGCGTATGATGTCCACATCACTTTCAATGGACAACCTGTATCGGTTGCAGTATCTCCTGTCATTGAACGACGAAAGCTGTTAGCAATCTTCGATTGTAGATTTTTAAACCATGAATCCTTTCGATTCGCCCTAATTCCAGAGACGAGCTGATAGTCTCCGATATAAGTCAGTAAAGCATTAAAATCGTCTGGATTGGTTTGTAAATCACTATCTATATAACCTATATATTTGCTTTCTATGGCATCTATGCCCGCTTTCATAGCGGTACTTAGTCCATGATTTTTAGAAGAACTGATATAAAAGAAGTCGGGATTACGACTGCACATCTTTTTTATCAATTCCAAGCTACCATCTTGAGAGCCATCATTCACCATCAATACACAAGTTTTCAATAAAGAGATGGTTAAATAAGATCTCAAAGCTTTTTCAAGCCGTACCATGTTATCTTTTTCATTATATATCGGTACAATTATCGAGAAATCATAATCTTTAGTACTGTTCATTTCCATGTCATCAATAAAGGTGGGTTCTAATAATTATATTTTTTGAGATACTTATTCCGCCAGAGCCC
>DAIUBN010000028.1:0-20848 GCA_036846645.1 Bacteroidaceae bacterium
ACAATATCATGAGGCTATTTTTGATAATTTCTTCCAAATCAATCCACTCCAGACTTCATACGCAGGCGACGGTATAGGTTTGTCGTTTGTAAAGAGATTGATACGACTGCATCAGGGTACAATCAGACTAGAGAGTGAATTGGGAAAAGGTTCTAAATTTATCTTCACTATACCCAAGCAAGACAGTGAACCTGTTGCGGCTCCAGTATTACCAATTCCCGAGAAGATTGAGCAGACAAGCACTACAAACAGCAACAAGAATGTAGCTCAGACGCCAACAGCAGGCCATACCATCTTACTGATAGACGATGAGAAAGAAATGATTAACCTCATGGAGCGTGCATTTGTCAATGACTTCCGCATACTCAAGGCAAGCAATGGACAAGACGGATTCAACATACTCAAAGAACAATATCCCGATTTGGTGGTATGTGACTTGATGATGCCCAAAATGACAGGCATAGAATTCTTGAAAGCCATGCGGCAAGACAAGAAGATGGCACATATTCCAGTCATCGTATTCACGGCCAAGACCAGCGAGGAAGATATGCTCGAAGCCTTCGAAAACGGAGCAAATGCATATCTCACCAAACCCATTTCGCTGAAATTACTACGCAACCGTATCGACAGCCTACTTAATCAGGCCGATTCGGAAGAGACGTCTGGACTATTGTCCAAAAACGAAGGCAAGAATTATAATAAAGAAGAGCAGAAATTCTTATTGCATTGCAAAGAAGTGATTGATAGCAACCTCACCAATCCTGATTTCAATCTTATGACTTTTGCCACAGAACTTGGGATGAGCCACTCTTCTCTGTACAAAAAGATAAAGAAAGTGACAGGATTATCAGCCATCGAGTTCGTTAATGAATATCGAATATTCAAAGCCATCAGATTTATGAATGAAGGAGAGACGAATATCAGTACTATCAGCATCAGATGCGGATTTAATGATATCCGTACCTTCAGAGAAGCTTTTAAGAAAGAGATGAAAGTGACGCCAAGAGATTACTTACAACAACTTTAGCCATAAAAACGACCTATTGAAAGAAGCATTTGAATAAATGATTCAATTACGATATTCTTCCTATAAATTACGAATTTAGTCCTATCAATTTATAGTTAAGAGAATATATTTGTACCAATAATATCCGAAAGAGGTCGTGTATTAAATGATCATAGTAAAAAATTCAATTATGAATAAAGAATGCTTATGAAACTATCATACTCGCAAAGAAATTTCCTTTCATGAGACAGATAAAATCTTAGGAAGGTTAGATTAGGTTTTCAAATTTGATTAAGTTAACATAGGGTTCTTCAACTCTAGTCAAAGACATGTTGTTGAACCCTATTTTTTTGGCAAATACTAAGAAGATATGTATAAAAGAATATTTATTTTTTCTTTCTTGACGTTTATGGCTTTTATGAGCATTCATGCTTTTACATTTGAGTCAAAAAAGACGTATAGCATATATCTAAGTCCGGCAGCTTCGAATCTGAATAGATATTCTGCTGCAGAACTATCTAAATATGTGAAACTAGTATTTCATTCAGATTGTACATTACGAACAAGTTCGTTATTGCATGCAGACCAATTGGTTCTTGTTGACAATAGCCATAACCTGTCACGTAAAGAGACTCCCAATATGCCATCATCGCCTGGAATAGACGGTTTTTCTGTAAAGGCAACCGAGCATTCCATTTCAATTCAAGGAGGTAACTCACGTGGGCTTCTGTATGGCGTCTATTCTTTGTTAGAAGAAAAAATAGGATGTAAATGGTATAGCAAAGACTGCCAAGTGATACCTACCTACTCGAAATTGAAACTAAACTTTAATACCTTCTCTTACAATCCACCTGTCAAATGGCGTTCTGTACTTTACTATGAATTGTCGGATCCTTACTTAGCCGGAGTATTGAAACTCAACGGTAATGCGCAAAGGCAAATACTGAGACAGACAAACAGATATACGATTTCGGAAGGTTTCTCAGATTGGGGCTATTGGTGCCATTCATTATATAATATGGTATCGCCCGATTTGTATGGTTCGCATCCCGAGTATTTTGCCGAAGTCAATGGACAGCGAGTTCGTCCCGAACGTGAAAAAGGAGGTACACAACTATGCTTGACAAATCCAGATGTAGAGAAGATAACAATAGAGCAACTTTCTAAGGCAATTAAGAAGCCATCCAAGAATGTACCGATATGGGCAGACTCTTTGGCCTATTACTGGAGCGTAAGCCAAATGGATGGCAACGGATTCTGTACTTGTCCCAAATGTACAGCAATCGATAAATATGAAGATGGACATAGTGGTTCTATATTGAACTTCGTTAATAAAGTTGCTTCTCATTTTCCTGATAAGAAAATAGCGACTTTGGCTTACATCTACTCACGTAAAGCCCCAATTCATATCAAACCAGCATCAAATGTTGCCATTCAGCTGTGCGCTATCGAGACAGCTCGTGATGGAATAAACCGTCCAATTGCGACCTCGCCTATTCATGCTTCATTCAGAAAAGATCTAGTTGATTGGGGAAAGATATGCAACGACATTATAATTTGGGATTATGAGATACAATTTCAAAATCTGGTATCTCCATTTCCAAACCTGAATATGATGCAAAGTAATATCCAATTTTATGTAGAGCATCATGCTACCGGCATCTTCTGCCAAGGGAATAGAGAAAGAGGAGGAGAATTTTCAGAATTGAGAGGCTATTTGTTGAGCAAATTACTATGGAACCCCAACTGTGATATAGAATCTTTAAAACACGGATTCATAACTGCTTACTATGGGAAAGCGGCTCCTTATATAGAACAATACATCAACCGGATGGAATCGGAGCTAAAGAAATCTGGACTTATCTTATCTATGGACGGAGAGCCCGAAGATCATCGTAACGGCTATCTATCAAATGATAATATTGCAATATACGACAAACTATTCGATGACGCAGAAGCAGCTACAATACATGATTCGACAGCTTTGAAACATGTACAGAAAGAAAGAATGTCATTGATGTATGCCCAATTAAAATTAAATTATGGGACGATTGCACAGCGCAAACAAACACTACTAAAACTACTAGATCTTGCGCAGGCAAACAATGTATGGATGTTCAGTGAAGTGGATTGGCGTCCAGACCAAAGCGGTACTCGCGAAATGTTCAAGAACAAGATGCTCCTACTTCTAAATAAATAATAGCACATATCATTATGAGAAAGCAGCTAAGTATCCTGATTATATTATTGGTTTGTCCTCTATATATTGTGGCACAATCAAAATTATTCGAGAAGTCTGAAACATATCTTTCAAAACACGACATTGTCTACTTAGATCCCGATTATAACGGTTTCAATGGCTTTCCTTTGGGGAATGGCGACATGGGTGGAATGCTATGGCTATCGAACAATGGTTTAGAACTTCAAATCAACAAAATAGATTTGTATGACATTCCCAAGAATGGCAATATGACACTTCGATCAGCAGGCAGAGTTCATATAGATTTTGGAATGCCCTGTTTTGACTATCTCGATCTAAAGGATTTTGAAGCACGCCTTTCGCTGAAAGATGCATTGTCTACCATTACAAGTAGCACCCCTTTTTCTAATCTAAAAATAGAATCTTGGGTCGATAAGAAATCGAATCTATGGATACTCGATTGTTACATGGATAGCAACAACTCTACCTTCTCTTACTCGCCTTCTGTATCAATGGAAAGATGGGGAAGCCGAGACTTCGGTGGGTGGTATGGCGGATATAGTAAGAATGTAGCAGAAGGATTGGGCAATGCCAAAGCCAAAATATCGAATAAAGATATCATCGTTCAAGACTCTTTCGAAGGTGGCCTCACATTTTGCATGGCATGTCGTGTAATTGATACTGACAACGAACCTTCTCTTATGAGTGATAAGAAAGGTATCATCAGAACGAAGATGGATACGAAAAAGCACTTTCAGATTATGATATCCATCGCTACATCCAATGAATCGGCAAATCCACTATCGGCAGCGACAAAGATACTAAATGATGCAGAGGAAATAAAAACAGACCAACTCAAGCAAGAACATCTCGATTGGTGGCACTCTTTCTGGCAGAAATCGTTTGTACATATAGGCGACGATTACCTTGAAAACATTTATTATCTAAGGAGATACATAATGGCTAGTTCTTCATCGGGGAGATATCTATCTCCATTCAACGGAGGGCTCTGGACATGGAATAAAGACATCCGGCAATGGGTAACTCCGCATCATTGGAATACTCAGGAATCATATTGGGGACTAGCGCAAGAAAACGACTGCGACCTCATGAAACCGTACATTAATACTTATTTCCGACTCATGCCGCAAGCAGAAGCCTATGCAGGAAGCAGAGGTATCAAAAATGCTATATTATGGACAGAAGCACACGACTTCTCGGGTAAGATGATCAGTGCACAATGGAACAATATGGTCAACAATTTTACACCGGCCAGCCAGATTGCTTCTATCTTCTGGGATTATTATCAATATACCGACAGCAAAGAGTGCTTACAAGATACTGTATATCCCTTTATGAAAAAGGCGGCAGAGTTTTATCTGCAATATCTGAAATGGGACTCAAATAAGAATCAATTTTACATCTTCCCCTCTCAGCCATACGAACATGAATATAATAGTGGACTGAAAAACTGTATAACAGATAGATACATGATAGAATCCTTATTTAATCATTGTATTTCGGCCGCCCGAATATTGAAAACAGATAACAATAAAATAAAAGCATGGAAACATGTAATTGATCATCTATGGGAACCTCCCGTACTGGACGTGCCTGGTGTTGGAGAAGTCTTTGGGCTGGCCTATCGAAAAGATGACTCATTATATCCTATGCCTGAAGAATACTCCAAATATCAGTTCTATCATTTTGACGCACACACAACAGCTGTATTTCCGGCAGACATTATCGGACTTGACCAAAAGGGTACTAGATACTTTTCGATAGCACAACGAATTGCGATGAGACATCCAGCCTATGTGAATGCCATAACGCCGGGACCTATCGTATCTGCACGTCTAGGCCTGGCAGATAAATCTTTGGAACACTTAAAAAATATGGTTTCTTATTTACAGCATTTCAATCAAGGTCTGTTCTATAATCTTGATCATTGGTACGGACTTTCCAGATATGCCAACAAGATTGACAGTGCCAAACTGATAGCACAACGAGATTACATTTTTGATATACGCACCAAATATAATACACCAAATGCGGGGCGTTCAGGTCTTTGGGCATATCCTTATGTCCAATGCGGCATGGAAACATTGGGCATATTCGGAGCAACTGTCAATGAGATGCTGATGCAATGTCAAGAAGGGAAAATCCGAGTATTCCCGGCAACTCCGGCCAATTGGGAATCGGCCTTCACATTACTTGCCCGAGGAGCTTTCATCGTTTCTGCTTGCAAGGACAGCAATAACAATATACACGGAGTAGAAATAACAAGTCTGCATGGTAATAAGTGTAGCATTCAAAATCCATGGGAAGGAAAAGGTGTTGTTATCACTCAAAATGGCAAACCTGTGAAGTATAAAGAGGATAAACAGCAGGTGATAACTTTTAATACAATAAAGAATACCACCTATTCAATACAACAGGCAGGTAGAACAGAACAAACAAAGATGTCATTTACTTCGACTACGAACCAGAGACCCAAACATCTCTCGGAAGCTACGCTAGGGAAGGAACGCACATTTAACAAACAATAGAATGAGAATGGTGTTAAACATATAAATGGATTTAATGAACAACTAACTCACAGCAGATCTCCTAATATTTTTATTAGAACGCTCGAAACGATTTACCCCGGACAAACGATAATTTGAGATATCGCAGTTCCGGGGTAAATCTTGTAAGGATCAAAGATTAATCCACCATATTATAGTCTCATCCTAACATATAATCAGAAGAAGAACCTCAAAATATCGTTAAAGTTCGCCCATACCAACAAGATGAGCAGTAGGCCCATACCTACCATCTGGGCATATTCGAGGAATTTATCGCTTGGTTTTCTACGTGTTATCATCTCGTAGAGCAAGAAGAATACATGACCGCCATCCAATGCGGGGATAGGCAGAATATTCATAAATGCCAGGATGATAGACAAGAAAGCAGTCATATACCAGAACTGATGCCAATCCCATGAAGCAGGGAAAATACTACCAATCGTACCAAAACCACCTAGCTGCTTTGCACCCTCTTTAGAGAACACATACTTCATGCTGTTGACATAGCCTGTCAAAGTCTTCACACCAAGATGAATACCGGCAGGCAATGATTCGAAGAATCCATATTGATGGTCTACCATCGGCATGATTTTCATCAAATCTTGTACAGGGATAACACCTATTTGGAAATGTGCATCAGTTTCGAAAGTCTTGGTCAGGAGCTGACCTTTACGATAGAACGACAAACTGATGAGATGAGGATTGATAGAATCGGCGTGCTGAGTCTTCGATAGCTTCTCGGCATCGACCATCGCCTTCTTGAAATCAATAAAAGAAATAGATTTGCCATTGAGTGCAACGATACTATCTCCATGCATCAATCCCGCTTTGGCTGCAGGAGTATTGACTCTTACAGTATCTGCCACAAACGGAAAACGATAAGTGGCAAATTTCAAACTGTCAGTCATCAATTTCTCCATCAACTTATCAGGAATATAAACAGCTACTTCCTTACCGGCACGACGTACAGTCACCTCACGAGCATCAACAATCTTGCTCAAGGCATCGCCATCGTAGCGGGTAAATTTATAACCATCGGCAGAAAGCAAGATATCGCCATCTTGAAAACCAACCTTCTTGGCTGTTTCGTTGAACGACATACCCATAGGTGCCTTCTGGATATCAACATACTGATCGCCCCAGGCAAACAGAATCATAGAATAGATGAAGAGAGCCAAGATAAAATTGAAGAAGACACCAGCCACCATAATGAGCAGCCGTTGCCATGCCGGCTTAGCCCGGAACTCCCAAGACTGAGCAGGTTTCTTCATTTGTTCAAGGTCCATCGACTCATCTATCATACCTGCAATTTTGACATATCCACCTAGTGGTAGCCAACCTACACCATATTCTGTCTCGCTATTCTTCGCCTTATACTTGAACAGTGAGAACCAAGGGTCGAAAAATATATAAAACTTTTCCACACGCACTTTAAACATGCGGGCAAAAAGGAAATGGCCTCCTTCGTGAATGATGACGAGCAACGATAAACTCATTATCAACTGGAGTGCTCTAATTAGAAATGTTTCCATTATTATTTACTAACTGTATTAAATGATTATATCTTTTGTCATGCGGCGCACCTCACTATCGGTAGCCACAAAATCTTCGTACGTAGGATTCTGAATGAAATGAGCTTTGCCCATCATAGTTTCTATGACATCACTCATCTGCAAGAAGCCAATCTTATTGTGCAGAAAAGCATCGACCACCACCTCGTTGGCGGCATTAATGATGCACGACATATTTCCACCCCGTTTCATCGCCTCGAAAGCCAACGCTAGATTGCGGAAGCGGTCTGTATCGGGATGTTCGAAAGTGAGCGACTGGCAAACAGAAAAATCTATTCTACCCACGTCGGAAGTTATTCTATCGGGATAAGAAAACGCATACTGAATAGGAAGACGCATATCGGGCACACCAAGTTGAGCTTTGACAGCACCATCCTTGAACTGCACCATAGAGTGAACAATAGACTGCGGATGAACCAACACCTCTATCTGCTCGGGCTGCACGCCGAACAACCATTTGGCCTCCATCATTTCAAAGCCCTTGTTCATCATCGAAGCAGAATCTATTGTCACCTTCGCTCCCATCGTCCAATTGGGATGCTTCAATGCCTGAGCAGACGTAACATGTTGCAGTTGCTCTTTGGTGAACGTTCTGAATGGTCCACCCGAGGCAGTGAGAAGTATCTTCTCGATATCATTGCCCACTTCGCCCGCCAAACATTGGAAGATAGCCGAGTGCTCGGAATCTACAGGAATAATGGCCGACTTATACTGAGCGGATAGTTTCTCTATCAATTCACCAGCTACCACCAGCGTCTCTTTATTGGCTAGAGCAATAATTTTGTGTGCCTTGATGGCATGAATAGTTGGTTTCAAGCCTGCATAGCCTACCATAGCCGTGAGCACCATATCTACCGTATCCATTTCTACCACCTCACAGAGTGCATCAGCTCCGGCGTAGACTTTGATAGGCAAATCTGCCAAGGCGTCTCTAAGTGCTTCGTACTTAGCTTCGTTGGCTATCACTACGGCATCGGGCATAAAGCGGCGTGCCTGACTGACGAGCAAGTCCACTTGATTGTTGGCAGTGAGCACCCTGACCTCGAACAAGTCGGTATGCTTACCAATCACATCAAGAGCCTGAGTACCAATCGAGCCCGTAGAGCCAAGAATAGCTATTTTTTTTCTCTTTATCTCATTCTTCATGATTCATCGTCACTAAACCTTCTGGCAAATCGAAGGTTATCATTTTATTATCGTGATCTATTTCTGTAATCAACTCATCGCGAACAGGGATCAGCACTTCTTTCCCGTTGTCTTGCAGAATAGAAAAAAGCACATTGGCTGTAGAATCGTCTATCTCGGTAATTTTGCCTAACACGCCATGATGAACATCTTGTGCCATGAAGCCCACGAAATAAGCCACAGAAAGTTCGGACTGATGCTCCTCTCCTATCAATTTTGTAGGGAAATAAACATCAATATTCGTAAACATCCGAGCCTTTTCTACAGAATCAACGCCATCAAGCAGCACCAAAGCCGAAGAATCCGATTTAAATCGATACTCCTTGAGATAGAAAGGAACGAATATACCATCGATTTCGCATACCAGATAATCGCAATCTACCCTATCGAAGACATCATCGGTAAAAGTAAATAGCAGTTCACCCTGTACGCCATGGGGTTTGTTGAACTTACCTATCTTATATAGCTCTTCTTTTCGAATCATATACGAGTAATTCTTGCACCAAGTGCATTAAGTCGCCCTTCGATATTCTGATATCCACGATCTATCTGTTCGATATTACTGATGCGGCTCACTCCGTCGGCACTCATAGCCGCAATAAGCAGAGTGATACCGGCACGGATATCGGGAGACGACATATTATTGGCCTTCAGTCTGAAACGGTGATTATGGCCGATAACCACAGCTCTATGTGGATCGCACAGAATAATCTGAGCACCCATATCTATAAGTTTGTCGACAAAGAAAAGCCGACTTTCGAACATCTTCTGATGAATCAGCACACTACCATCTGCCTGAGTAGCCACAACGAGCAACACACTTAGCAAGTCGGGCGTCAATCCCGGCCAGGGAGCATCTGAAATCTGCATGATAGAACCATCGATGAACGATTCTATCTGATAACTATATTGCTGTGGCACAAAGATATCATCGCCACGTTGCTCGAGCTTGATGCCCAAACGTCTGAAACTATCGGGAATAATACCGAGGTTGTCGTATGATACATTTTTGATGGTCAGTTCGCTGCCCGTCATCACCGCCATTCCGATAAAGCTGCCTACTTCAATCATATCGGGAAGTATGGTATGTTCTGTGCCATGCAATTCTTCAACCCCTTCAATTATAAGAAGATTAGAACCTACACCAGAAATATTGGCACCCATACGATTCAACATTTTGCAGAGTTGCTGGATGTAAGGTTCGCAAGCAGCGTTGTATATTGTAGTTTTACCTTTGGCAAGAACAGCCGCCATCAAGATATTGGCAGTACCTGTGACCGAAGCCTCATCGAGCAAAAGGTATGTACCTTTCAGTCCATCTTTAGCAGTAATATTATAAGCACACCTTTCCGAATCGAACTCGAAAGAAGCACCCAACTTCTGAATACCCAAGAAGTGAGTATCCAAACGGCGACGTCCTATCTTGTCACCCCCCGGCTTGGCGATAAGTGCTTTGCCAAAGCGAGCCAACAACGGACCTACTAACATGATACTACCTCTAAGTTGAGAGCACCTCTTCAAAAAATCCGAACTTCGCAAATAACTCTCATCCAAACAGTCAGCTTCAAAACTGAACTCATTGGAACGAATTTTGGTAACCTTCACTCCCATTTCGCCCAAAAGCAAAATAAGGTTGTTCACATCTAGAATATCGGGCACATTACTCACTGTCACTTTGCCCTTGGTGAGCAAAGTAGCACATAAAATTTCGAGTACTTCATTCTTAGCCCCTTGGGGATAGATGTCGCCGCTCAGTTTATGACCACCTTCAATAATAAATGATGCCATGATAAATAAAACGATTAAAGGTTATTTTTTATAGTTATTCTTTCGATTCTTCTGATTCTTGTTATTGTTGTTGTTCTTGCGTTCATTGCTACCTCCCGATGATGTACGCCCAAAAAAGGCAAAACGTTGTTGCATAAGTTCGGCAATATGTTCGGTGATACGCAGTTGGCCTTTAGAGTACTCTTGTAGATCCTCGTCAATCTTGCTATCGTCGATGATATCCTTATTCCAAAGTACATAATCTTTTCTCATGTGGTTGCAGATAAGAGCCACAAGATTGTCTCGTTCTTCACCTTCGGGCATTTCGCAAGCCTTAGCTATTAAATCGGCAATAATCTCACCATAGTGACGATAACGAATTTTTTTGCTAGGATAAGGAATTCTATCTGGTTTGACCACCAAATTATCGGCTTTGATAATTTCGAATGGATAATCGATATCTAGTTTGAAATCTGACATAATAGCCAGATGATCCCACAATTTGTGTTTAAAATCAGGAGCATCACGCAGTTGAGGAAACATATTTCCCATCGTTGTGATAATACTATTGGCGCACCGCTGTCTTTCAGCCTTATCAGGTATAGTACAGCAATAATCTACCATGTTCTGTATGCTCCGTCCGTACTCGGGTAACAGCATCTTTTTTTGTTGTGTATTATATTTCATAAAAACTTTCTATAGCAATTTTTTAGGCTTCGTCGCAATAAATTCTTTCAAATAGAAAGGTTCAAAGTAGGCCACATCCTTATAGTCTTCTACAGCGACAGCCTTTTCTGCCAAAGGATACATCATAGATGCCAAAGGCACAATGCCATCAACGAAGTGAGCATTGGGATGCGTAATTTTATCTTTGCATTTGTCCATACCATTACCGAAGTAATAAACAGGACGCTTGTCCATTATATCAACATAGCTATTTTCGTCTATAATATCTGCCGAGATAGGTTTCACCAACTTCAATGCCCTATCGTACATTCCCGAATAGACTTCCATCCTTCGTGCATCGATCATGGGACAAAGTAAAGCATCTTCGGGCAATTCTTCGTGATGAAGCAGTAGCGGAACACACATCACTTCGAGAGTAGTAATTCCAATAAGAGGGATACTCAATCCATAGCAAACACCTTTTGCCATAGATACCCCGATACGCAGACCGGTATAAGAACCAGGTCCACAGCTCACAGCCACTGCATCCAAAGGAATGGCATGGCTATCGATAAACGATAGTGCTTCATCGACAAATCCACCAAGAGAGACATTCTGAGACGCGCCTTTCTCGTCTTCACGTTCGAAGATAACTGCGCCATCCTGACTCATCGCAACAGAGCAGATATTGGTAGAAGTTTCAATATTTAATATACAAGACATGATAAACTATTAAATTACGATGCAAAATTAATAGTTTATTTTCACTTATCAGCATAACCTAAAACAATAAAACAGACAAATATGATTGATTCTTGAAAATTTAAGTGTATTTTTGCAAAAAACAAAAGGAATTATGATATTATCAATGACCGGATATGGCAAAGCTACAGCCGATTTTCTAGATAAGAAAATAAATGTAGAAATAAAATCCCTCAACAGCAAGGCATTAGATATGTCGGCTAGAATAGCTCCATCATATAGAGAAAAAGAGATGGAGATTCGCAAGGAAGTCAGCGTTGCACTAGAACGTGGCAAGGTAGACTTCGTGCTCTGGATAGAAAAGAAAGACACAGCTGCAGATGCGACTAAAATTAACCAAAACATCGTAGCAGCATACTATAAGCAAATAACAGACCTCTCATCCAATTTGAATATTCCTCTTCCTGAAGATTGGTTCCAAACATTGCTGAGAATGCCCGATGTGCTATCGGCCAATGAAACTGTAGAACTGTCTGAAGAAGAATGGGCTACTTCTCACGAAGCTGTGAAGGCTGCTATCAATCATCTGATTGATTTCCGCAAACAAGAAGGAGCCGCCCTTGAGAAAAAATTCAGAGAGAAAATCGATAATATCACCAAACTTCTTGCTTCTATCGAGCCATACGAAAAAGATCGCGTAGAGAAAATCAAAGTTCGTATCATGGAATCACTCAAAAAGTATCTGGATGTGGACTACGATCAAAATAGATTTGAACAGGAACTGATATACTATATCGAAAAATTGGATATAAGTGAAGAAAAGCAAAGGTTGAGCAATCACCTTAAATATTTCATATCGACCATCGAAAGTGGACATGGACAGGGCAAAAAGCTTGGATTCATCGCACAAGAGATGGGACGAGAAATCAACACTTTGGGAAGTAAATCTAACCAGGCAGAAATGCAGAAAATCGTTGTTCAGATGAAAGACGAGCTGGAACAGATTAAAGAACAAGTACTTAACGTAATGTAACGAGTTATGCCAAGAGGAAAAGTTATCATATTTTCGGCTCCTTCGGGTTCGGGCAAATCTACGATTATTAATTATTTGCTCAAAGAAGGACTTAATCTTACTTTCTCCATCTCAGCCACTACCCGTGCACCACGTGGTGTAGAGAAGAACGGAGTAGAGTATTTTTTTCTCACCGAGGAAGAATTTAAAGACCGTATTTCTAAAGGAGACTTGCTAGAATATGAGGAAGTATACCCTGGAAGATTCTACGGGACACTGAAATCACAGGTAGACAAATTGCTTGACGATGGAAAGAATGTACTGTTTGATGTAGATGTAAAGGGAGCTTGCAACATAAAGAAACATTATGGAGACAATGCCCTATCTATATTCGTTCAACCACCATCAATCGATGAACTTCGCAAACGACTCATTTCGAGAGGTACCGATAGCGAAGAGACGATAGAGAAACGTATAGAAAGAGCTTCTTTTGAATTGTCTTTCGCCGATAAATTTGATAAGATTGTTATAAATGACATACTAGAGGTAGCGGAAGAGAATGCATTGAGCACTGTTCTTTCTTTCCTCAATAAATAATGTATAATATAAGATCTGACGATAAAAATAGATTTGAAGAAAGTAGGAATATATAGCGGTTCATTCAATCCCATCCACATCGGGCACTTGGCTTTGGCAAATTATCTCTGCGAATATGAAAATTTTGACGAGATGTGGTTCGTCGTGTCTCCTGTCAACCCATGGAAAGAAGGAGAAAAACTATTACCCTATGATTTCAGACTCAAACTGGTGGAAAGATCGATAGAAGGATATCCACACTTCAAAGCTTCCGACTTCGAATCACATCTACCCCAGCCCTCTTATACCTTCCACACAATGGAAGAACTACGTGCAACCTATCCAGATACCAGTTTCAGCCTTATTGTAGGAGCTGATAATTGGAAAAAATTCAGAAACTGGAAAAACTGGCAAGAGATTGTTGCTCATCATGATTTGTATGTTTATCCCCGCAAAGGATATTCTATCGACATGACAGAGCCTCTGCCCGATTATCTTCATATCGTAAGATCACCAATACTGGAAATCAGTTCTACTTTTATAAGACAAGCCATTGAGGATGGACGTGACATTAGATTCTTTGTTCATCCCTCTATCTGGCAGTGTCTTTGTGATTACTATACTAATAATAATTTTACAACTAATTTATAATACAACTTATGAAAGATTTTCTGAAATACACTTTGGCTACCGTCACCGGTCTGATCATTACATCAGTACTCCTATTCTTCATTGGTATAATGGTCGTTACAGGAATAGCAGCATCTTCAAATCCTACTATTGAAGTAAAAAGTAATTCACTTTTGACTCTCAATTTGGATGGAGATCTTTCTGAAAGAACACTGGACAAGCCTTGGACCAAGTTCCTTGGCGAAGAGAATGAATCGATAGGACTTAAAGATATATTGTCGGCAATAAAGAAAGCCAAAGACAACAAAGATATTAAAGGTATCTACATTCAGGCCAAATATCTGAGTGGCTCATTTGCTTCGTTTCAAGAAATTAGAGATGCTCTTGTAGATTTCAAAAAATCCGGGAAGTTCATCATTGCTTATAGCGACAATTACTCTCAAGGTTTATACTATATTTCGAGTGTTGCAGATAAAGTGCTGCTCAACCCGCAAGGAAATATAGCATGGAAAGGTTTGGCTTCGCAAATCATGTATTTCAAAGGATTGTTTGACAAGCTAGGCATCGAGCAACAAGTTTTCAAAGTAGGTACATTCAAATCTGCTGTCGAACCCTATACATCAACATCTATGAGTGATGCCAACCGCCTTCAGATGAACGAACTTTTAGGCTCGCTTTGGAACAAGATAGTAAGTGATGTATCTGCATCTCGTCATATTTCTAAGGAGACGCTCAATACGATAGCCAACAATGGTAGCGTGATGTATGCCGAAACCGAGAACTGCGTAAAAGCCAAGATGGTGGACGAGCTGATGTATAAGGCCGATGTAAAGAACTATCTGAAAAAGAAAATGAATATTGATGAAGATGATGATATTAATGTATTAGGCATCAATGACATGACCAATGTAGAAGATACCAAGTCGAAAGATAAGAGCGGCAACGAAATTGCAGTCTACTATGCTTGCGGAGAGATACTAGACGAAGCTCCTTCAACATCAATTGGTGAAAATATGATTGTTGGCGAAGATATGATTGCCGACTTAGAAGATCTACGTAAAGATGATGATATCAAGGCTGTTGTTATCAGAGTGAATTCTCCTGGCGGCAGTGCTTTTGCTTCAGAACAGATATGGCACGCTATCGAGCAATTGAAAGCTAAAAAACCGGTTGTTGTATCTATGAGTGATTTCGCTGCATCTGGCGGATATTACATATCATCTGGTGCCAATAAAATTGTAGCAGAACCTACAACTCTTACAGGTTCTATCGGCATCTTTGGCATTATACCTAACTTCACTAAGTTAGCCAATAAAATGGGACTAACCTTCGATGGAGTGAAGACCAACTCAATGGCAGATCTTGGAGCTTTGGGTACCAGCATGACACCTGAAGAGAAAGCATTAATTCAAATGGAAGTTGCCAATGGTTACAGAACTTTTGTATCGCGTTGCGCCAAAGGACGTAAAATGACACCCGAAGCCATCGGTAAAATTGCCGAAGGCCGTGTATGGACAGGCGAAAAAGCTGTGAAACTAGGACTCGTAGACGAATTGGGCGATATGAACAAAGCTATCAAAATAGCTGCACAGCTTTCTAAGATATCAGAATATACCGTTTCATCTTATCCAGACGAACCTAGTATAATATCCATGCTACTCAAAGAGAAACCCGATAATTATATTGAAGCACGGTTGCTCAAGAGTAAGATGGGTAGTTACTACCAAGCATTCTCCTTCATCAACACATTGCAAAAGCAAGCTGTTATCCAAGCAAGAATGCCATTCTTTCTAACAATCAATTAATAATATGTATCAACAAGATATTCATATTAATAAATGGCTTACACCACTATCCCGTATCTACGGAATGGTAGTCAATATTCGGAATTTCCTTTTCGACCAACAGTTTCTGCTGCATACCCGTCATTTTGATATTCCAATTATTTGTGTAGGCAATTTGGCAGTAGGGGGTACAGGAAAGACACCTCATACCGAATATCTTATTCGGCTTCTCCACAAAGAATATAATGTTGCCGTACTCAGTAGAGGCTACAAAAGACGTACTAAAGATTACATCCTGGCAAATGCCCGGAGCACAGCCCAAGAGATTGGTGACGAACCATTTCAGATTCTCAAAAAGTATCCGAATGTAAGGGTTGCTGTCGATGGCGACCGTTGCCGTGGTATAGACAATCTGATGAAGTTGAAGAATCCGGCTGTAGACGTTATCCTACTAGATGACGCTTTTCAGCATCGGTATGTTAAGGCTGGATTGAATATTCTGCTTACCAGCTACGACAGTCCCTTCTTCGAAGACGAATTGCTACCTGCCGGACGATTGAGAGAACCGGCAACAGGAAAAGATAGAGCAAACATCATGATTGTTACAAAATGTCCAGACGACATCAAACCTATCCAGTTTAATGTGACAACCAAAGGGGTAAACATCCAGCCCTGTCAGAAACTCTTCTTTTCAAAGCTCTGCTATACAGATTTGTATGCCATGTTTAAGAGCAATAAAATAAAAACACTGTCTTTGTCCGAACTCAAAGAAGAGACCTCAGTGCTACTCGTCACAGGAGTTGCCAATCCGCGTCCATTGCTCTCCAAGCTAAGAGAATATGTAGAAGAGGTCATTCCGATGAACTTCCCCGATCATCACGAGTTTACAGTAGATGATATCAAAAAAATCAATACAAAATTCGAGATGTTACCTAAAGACAGTCGGCTCATTATTACGACAGAAAAAGACGCTGCTCGTTTACGTAACCATTCGGCGATGAGCCAGGCAGTCAAGAAGTCGCTTTTCATTCTACCTATTAAGATAGGTATTCTACAAGATAAACAAGATTTATTCAATCAAACAATTATAGATTATGTTAACGAAAATAAGAGAGACAGCGGCATTTCTGCAAAATAAAATTCAGACAAAGCCCGAGATAGCAGTTATACTAGGCACAGGTCTAGGACATCTAGCTAATCACATTACCGATGCAATAGAGATACCCTATTCGGAGATTCCGAACTTTCCTGTTTCGACTGTAGAAGGTCACAGCGGGATGCTTATCTTTGGAAAGCTAGGTGGCAAAGATATCATGGCTATGAAAGGTAGATTTCATTACTACGAAGGCTATGATATGAAACAAGTGACCTTCCCTGTCCGAGTAATGAAAGAAATGGGGATCAAAACACTCTTTGTTTCTAACGCTAGTGGTGCTACCAACCCTGACTATAAAGTTGGCGACCTGATGATTATCACCGATCATATCAACTTTTTCCCCGAGCATCCATTACGCGGCAAAAACCTCTATGGCGACCGTTTTCCTAATATGGGGGAACCATACGACAAAAAACTCATTGCAATGGCATTAGATATAGCCAAAGAACATCATATCGAAGTAAGACAAGGTGTGTATCTAGGCACACAGGGTCCGACTTACGAAACACTTCACGAATATCTGATGTTCCGTATGTGGGGAGCTGATGCAGTAGGTATGTCAACGGTACCTGAAGTTATCGTAGCACGCCACTGTGATATGAAAGTATTTGGTATTTCTGTCGTTACCGATGTAGGCGAAGCAGACAGCATAATGGAAGTGAACCACATTTCTGTTCAGAAAGCCGCCGACAATTCGGAACCCAACATGACACTTATCTTTAAAGAAATTATCGAACGCTTATAATATGCAAAGAACAGAAATTGCAACTTTAGGAGAATTCGGACTGATAGATCATCTGACAGAAGGGATAAAACTGGAAAATTCATCATCCAAATATGGTATTGGAGATGATGCAGCAGTTCTATCTTACGACAACAAGATGACACTTGTTACTACCGATTTATTGCTGGAAGGAGTACACTTCGACCTCACATATTTCCCTTTGAAACATTTGGGATATAAAGCTGCGGTTGTGAACTTCTCTGATATTTACGCCATGAACGGGCAACCCAAGCAAATCACCGTATCTCTTGGAGTTTCTAAACGATTCTCGGTAGAAGACATAGAAGCACTTTATGCTGGTATTCGTCTGGCATGTGAGCATTATCACGTTGATATCGTAGGCGGAGATACTTGTTCTTCGATGACGGGCCTCACCATCAGCATCACTTGTATCGGCGAAGGCGAAGCAGGCAATATTGTTTACAGGAACGGTGCAAAGCCCAACGATTTGATATGTGTATCGGGCGATCTTGGTGCAGCCTATATGGGCTTGCAACTTCTTGAGAGAGAAAAATCTGTCCTCACGGGAGCAGATAAAGATGCACAGCCCAAATTCGAAGGCAAAGAATATATTCTAGAACGACAATTGAAGCCCGAAGCAAGAAGAGATATCATAGAAAAACTTAGCGCGGCAGGAATCAAACCTACCGCAATGATGGATATATCCGATGGATTATCTTCTGAGCTTATCCACATCTGCAAACAAAGTGGCGTAGGTTGCCGACTCTACGAAGAACATATTCCTATAGATTATCAGACAGCTGTAATGGCAGAAGAATTGAATATGAACGTTTCGACTTGTGCCCTTAACGGAGGTGAAGACTATGAATTGGTATTCACTGTCCCTATCGGCGACCATGACAAAGTAGCCGAAATAGAAGGTATCAAGCTAGTAGGTAATATCACGACTCCCGAACTTGGTTACGCATTGATAACACGAGACGGCAATGAGTTTGAATTGAAAGCCCAAGGTTGGAATCC
Organism: Bacteroidaceae bacterium; assembly: GCA_036846645.1. Taxonomy (GTDB): domain Bacteria; phylum Bacteroidota; class Bacteroidia; order Bacteroidales; family Bacteroidaceae; genus JAAYUD01. The sequence goes on from DAIUBN010000028.1 coordinate 18,588, forward strand.
TCTAAAGGAGAACAAGTAAATTTTATCAATATAAAAAGAAAGAGAGATAATGCAAATGCACTATCTCTCTTTTTTATATATAAAAAGCTACTTATTTATTTTCTTTTCTTAGTAGTTTTCTTCTTAGCTGTTTTCTTAGTAGCCTTCTTATTACTTGTAGTTGCAGCTTTCTTCACGGTTGTAGTGGTTGCAGGTGCAGCGACTTTAGCAGGAGCTACATATTTAGCAAAAGCAAGACCAGTCTTCATACCATCAAAACTACTAGCCAAAGAAGATACAGTACTCAATGTTCCAGAAGTATACTTACTGATTTTTCCGATTACGCCAAGCAATTTAGAACTATCGAAAGAAAGAGACAATTTATTGTTGACCATCTGAGCATAACCAGATACATTAGCTGTGCCTTCAAGATAAGAGAAGGTTATCTTAGAACCATTGATAGAATAAGTACCCGATGTGGTAGTATTACCGTTCTTAACAGTCGAAAAAGTACCATCTTCACCAAAAGTAATCATGAATTTACCCGGTGTGATACCAACTTTAGAGAACTGAGTAGCAAGTTTCTTCTCAATGGTAGAAGCCACGATCTCACCACCAGCCTGTTTCAGTAAGTTACTACTTTCGAACGACACAGCTGGTTCTGCATACGTCCAAGTACCGGCAAGAGTCTCTTTCGTAACATTATTCTTACCAGAGATAACAGAAGACAAATCATTACCAAGCACCTGACCTATACCTTTTGCCAGATTCCCTAAATTAATTTGAGCACTGGCGCTCAAAGAAGTCATGAGAACGATACCCATAACAATGACTTTACACAAATTTCTTTTCATTTTCAATAACATTTAAAATATTCTATAATATTATCTATTTCAATCAATCATACAACACCCGATATATTCTAATTAATATTAAAACAAAATACATCATCGATGTAAAAATTGGACAAAATTAGCAATAAATTATCTAAAACAAGTCTTTTCGTGTAATTATTAAACGCATCAACAATAATTTTCTCATAAATCTTTTGGTATTTAAACCTTAAAGCACTACCTTTGCAATCGCAAAACGAAAGAGGTGCCTTAGCTCAGGTGGTAGAGCATCGGACTGAAAATCCGTGTGTCCTTGGTTCGACTCCAAGAGGCACCACTTTAATAAAGAGGATATATCAAATGATATATCCTCTTTATATTTAATGGCAAAAGCTCTATCTATAGTCGATTCCAAAATTCATCTTAATGATTCAAACAAGACATCAAGATGTTTCAAACAAATCAAAAGGACGATTCAAACTTTTCTTCAATATCTTTCCTATACCATATAAGAATGTTTATCGAACACTGACATAGTCTATAAAAGAAAAAGGGCAAAATAGAGAAATCTCCACTTCGCCCTTAATATAAATTTCATTTAGGTCTAAAAGTTCACACCGATATTGAGCAGAAGTGCCCCAGTATGTGTACTATCAAAATCTCCATGACCTATATCAGCCAAGCCGAAATCATATCCCATGTCCATATAAAAGTTCTGGAATGATATGCCACATCCTATACGAAGACCACCATCGAAACGTTGAAATGTATCATCAGAGAAAGAATTAAAAGCTTCACGAGCCTGATAGTTCTTGATCTTTCCACCTACGCCACATGCCAGATATCCACCAGCAAAAGGTTGAATGGCAAAATCATTATTCACAAAATATTGATATTTCACAACGATAGGTACTTCGAGATAATGCAAATTACAAGTGAACTTCTGAGAATAAGAAGACGAAGTTCCCTTACCACCTTTTTCTGTGTAGTAAAGTCCACTTTCTAAGAACAACGGTACACTATACGAAAGTTGCATACCAGCAACGAACCCCAAATTCAGGCCGGTAGTAGCATCACTATAGTCCAAACTACTATTATCTGAATTGACAGATGCGACAGATAAGCCTAGTCGTAGACCATAATAAACGGCTAAACCATTATCAGTATAATGATTAGCATTAAATCGATTGGCATTGTAATTTTGACCACGGCGATAATTACTTCTATAACGGCTACTATGCTGAGCATAAGAAGACATTGAAAGGAATAATCCCAAGAACGCCAATAAAACTACTTTCTTCATAATCATTTTCATTTTAGAATTACATTAAATTTTTAAATATTATCGCAATTCTCTTAATATATCAGCTGCAAAATAAGAGAAAAAAATTGTAATTACGAAAATAATAATGATATATAGCCTTAAAAGAACGACAAAATAAGCTAAAA